>NZ_DASRGO010000191.1:0-25185 GCF_035650995.1 Methyloceanibacter sp.
GACGGCGACGGGCGCCTCGTCCTCCGGCCGCACATAGCCGCGATCGATCACGATCTCGCCGTCGCGGTCCACGCTGACGAAGACGCCGGCGCGCGCGATGTCGGCGGGATCGTAGACGACGGGACGTTTCTCGAAGGCTTCAAGCGCCTCCTCGATCTCGCCCAGGCGCTGGTCGATCTCGTCCGGCAGCTCGTCGGCGCCGTCATACTCCGCTTCGAGCCGGTCGTACTCGGCGCGCAGCGCCTCGCGTTCGTCCCGCTCTTTCTCGGTGAGATCGACGAAGGTGCTGCCGATCTGGCGCAGGCCGTGGTCGTAGCCGTAGGGCAGGTTGAGGTCGATCTTGATCCACTTCCAGCCTTCGGCGGCGATCTCGTCCGCGACCGCCTTCAGCTTCTCGCTGACCAGGCGGTGAAGGAGCGCCGGGTCGGCGAGCCAGCCGCCGTCATCGTCCTCGAACAGGTCGCGCAGAACCGCGCCGCCGGCGGCGACATAGGCGTCGATGCCGACAAAGCGCGCGCGCTTGTCGGAGGCGGGGATCGTGGTCTCGGTCAGCAGCTGACGGATATGCCAGGGCTGCCGATTGTACGAATGCTGCACGGCCTCCCACACCTGCTCCTGGCGCTGGTGGTCCGGACTGACGGTGAACGCCATCAGCATCTCAAGCGTCATGCGCTCCTCGGCATAGGCATCGCGCAGCACGGGCGTGACGGCGTTGAGACGAAGCCGCTGCTTCACGACCTGGACGGTCGTGAGATAGGCCGCGGCGATTTCCTCCTCGGTCATGCCCTTGTCGAGCATGTCCTGGAAGGCGCGGAACTGGTCGAGCGGATGAAGGCCGGCGCGAAGCAGGTTCTCGGCGAGGGAGTCGTCCTCCGCGAGGATCTTCGTGTCAGACTTGCGCACGATGCAGGGGACGAGCCCGTCCTTCGGGAAGCGCTTGGCCTTGACCAGGCGCTCGATGGCGCGATAGCGGCGTCCGCCCGCCGGCACCTCGAACATGCCGGTCTCATTTCCGTCCGCGTCGAGGATGGCGCGCACGTTGAGGCCTTGCACGAGGTCCTCGCGCCGGTCGATGTCGTGGACCAGCTCGTCGAGCTCGGCTTCCGGCCGGGTTCGCCGGACGTTGGACTCGGAGAGCACGAGCTTGTTGAAGGGGATGTCGCGCGAGCGCGAGAAGACGATCTTCCTGGCAGTCTTTGCCATGTCGGGATACTCCGCGACGGGCGCCGAGAGCCTCTCCCTCGGCTTCCAACCCGTCACGAAGCGAAGCGCCGCCCTCTCACTCTGAGGACGGCGCCTTCCGGCGATCCGGAGGGGCGTAGAACCGGAGATGCGCAGACGCTCATCTCCGGTTATGCGGATTTCAGGATGGGCGTCACGCGCCATCACGTCGAGGCGAAGCCGCCCGGTAGAGGATGCGCTCGGCCGCCCGGATGCTTCCCGCCTGGCGGGCGGCCTCCGCCCAGACCGAGATCGGGAAGTCGCCAGTGAAGAGGATGTCGCGCTCGATTCCCATGCCGAAGGGCAGGGTGATCGAGGTCAGTTCATCGAGCGAAAAACTGCCCAGTTCGGGATAGCCGAGATCGGCGAGGCCGAAGAGCGTATCGCCGTCAGCGTCCAGTTCGGTCGCGAGCCAGACGCCTTGGCCCAGCGGGTTGAAGAACTTGACGACGGGCACATGGTCGGCGCCACGATCACGCCCATTGGCGAGCAGGCGCTCGAGCAGGTCGTCGGTCAGGAGGATCATGCCGCTCTCCTGTCGTTCGCGTGTCCGCTGGCCGTCTCGGTTTCGGGGAGGAACGCTAGCAGCCAGTCGGCCGCCTTGCTGGCCTGGGACGCGGCGCGGACGATGGCGCGGTTGTCTTCGCGCAGCACCTCTAGCCACGAGCCGATGTAGTCGGCGTGGCGCACCGTCGGGGCGATGCCGAGCGAGGCGCAGCAGAAGGCCGCGTTCATCTCGGCGACTAGTTCCTCGAAGGCGTATTTCTTGGAGCCGAAGGAGCCGGTGAGGTCGCGGCCGAGACGGGACGCATGGCCCGTCGCGTGGCCGAGCTCATGCAGGGCCGTGCGATGCCAGTTGATTGTCTCGAAATACGCCTGCGGCGGCGGCACCTGCACATAGTCCTGCGCCGGCACATAGAAGGCGCGATCGCCTCCGATCCTGAAATCGATGCCCGTCGCCTTGATCAGCGCCTCGACGCGCGGCTCGATCAGGCCGGGCTCCGGTGCGGGCGGCGCGACAGCAAGATCGTCGGGCAGATCCTCGCACTGCGCGACGTTGAACACGGTGAAGCGCTTGAGAAACGGAATCGCCTGCGCTTCCTCGCCGGTCTCCTGCGCGCGCCGTTTCTCCTCATCGGGGATGAAGCGATCGGCGTAGACCACGGGGGTGCCGTGTTCGCCCTTGCGGACATGGCCGCCGAGCGATAGCGCCTGGCGGAAGGTCAGCCAGCTCTGGACCGGAAAGCCGTGCTCGATGACCGCGCCCCAGAGGATCAGCACGTTGATCCCGGAGTAGGCGCGGCCGGTGGCGGCATTCGCCGGCATGGCGAGCGGCGCTTTCGCCGCGGCCGTGCCCCAGGGCTGGACCCAGGGCACGCGCCCAGCCTCCAGCTCGGCGATGATCTTGTTGGTGATGTCGTCGTAAAGGCTCGCCCGGTCGGTCCCGGCGCGAGCGTTGCGGTCATGTCTGGACATCGCGGTTCTCCGCGACGGGCGCTGGAGGCCTCTCCTCCAGCCCTCAACCCGTCACGGCAAACCCGGTCCGCACTCTCACTCTCTATAGGGGGCGTTGCGGGGTCTCCCCGCGAGACAAGGGTCGGCCGAGACCGAGGCTCGGCCGCAGGGGAAGGCTTTCCCCTTCGTTTGGATTGATGCGGGATATCGTAGGCTGGCTACGATTCAGTCAGTGAATTCAAACCTGCCGCGTTTGCAGCTCCGCCGTGGGCTTTCCCAGCCCTGGCCACCAAGCTCGGTCCATCCCAGTTGCCGAAGGCAGCGATCGGCCGTGGGTGCCGCGCCCGGCTGACGGCCTTCTGGTACTGAATCCGTGAAGCAGGACCAGGAGCAGGGAGGCCTTCTCGCAACCCGACCTTGAAGATCACTTGAATTACCCGGCCATTGGCCGTACAATATATCAGATCGAGGAGATGGAGGTATTGAGATGGCCGAAGCAATCCGGAAGCCGACTCGTGGTCGGGTTCGCGGTGAGCGTCTTGAGACCCGCGTGACGACCGAGCAGAAGAAGCTCATCGAGCGTGCCGCGGCACTTCAGGGGCGGACTGTGACAGACTTCGTGCTTACAAGCGTGCAGGACGCCGCCCGACGCGCGATCGAGGAACACAGCCAACTCGCTCTCTCACTGCATGACAGCGAGGCGTTCGTTGATGCGCTGCTGAACCCGAAGCCGATCAATGATCGCCTTCGTGAGACGGTCCGCCGTTATCGCCAACGTGCCGGCGTCTGACGCGTGCCTCGCAGTATCGAAGAAAAGCTCCGCGTCGAGCCGCTAAGTTCGAGCCATGACCGATCGGAGTTTGAGAGTGGGGTAGAGCCACTCGACAGATATTTTCGGACACAGGCAGGACAGGACGCACGGAAGAATATGGCCGCGCCTTTCGTCCTGGTGCTGCTGGATGGGACGATCGCGGGATACTACACGCTCTCCGCAACGTCTGTGCAGCTCGGCGAGCTGCCGGCGCAAACGGTGCGGAAGTTGCCGAGATATCCGCTGGTTCCCGCGACGCTTCTAGGCCGGCTAGCTGTGGACCGGCGTCACCAGGGAAAAGGTTATGGGCGGTTTCTTCTGGGCGATGCCCTCCATCGGACGGCGCGGAGTGAGATTGCGTCGTTCGCGGTGATCGTGGATGCGAAGGATGAGAACGCGCGGCGCTTCTACGAACGGGAGAGCTTTCTGCCATTTCCGGATCAGCCAATGAAGCTGTTTCGGCCGATGACAGATATCCGGCGGCTGTTCGATTAATTAATGCGCCAATGTTGGACGCATCTTAGGGAAATAGAAGAGGAGCGGGGGATCAGAATGAAGGCGTTTGAATTCGATCATCGTCTCGTCGATTCCTATGCCCGTTTCTCGCGGTCATTCAGCACTATTCGATCCGATGATCTGAAGTCGGAAATCGATCGGCAGTACGATGCCGGGCGCTTCTGGCCAGGCGCGCTTCTGTCTCTCAACCCTCGATATCTTCAGGGGCCGACAATCGACGATCTGGTCGCCTCGGGCGATCTCGACGAAGCGACTGGCAAAATATTCCGGTTCGGGTCGACGCCTCTGCGGTTCTATCGTCACCAGGGGCAGGCTATCGCCAAGGCGCGGGCGGGCCAGAGTTATGTGGTCACCACGGGAACCGGATCGGGCAAATCGCTTTGCTTTTTCGTTCCCGTGGTGGACGCAATTGTTCGCGCACGGAAGGCGGGCAAGGGGCGTAGAACCAGCGCCATTATCGTCTATCCGATGAACGCTCTGGCGAACAGCCAGATCAACGAGATCGAGAAGTTCATATCCCAATCCGACCTGCCAGCAGAGATCAGACCGGTGGTGCGACGTTACACTGGCCAGGAGAGTCAGGAGGAGCGGCAGCGGATCGCAGACAACCCGCCGGATATTCTACTCACCAACTTCATGATGGCCGAACTGCTCCTAACCCGGCAAGACGGCCTCGACACCAAAGTTATAGAAAATGCGAGCGGTTTGAGGTTTGTCGTTCTCGACGAGCTGCACACGTATCGGGGCCGCCAGGGCGCCGACGTCGCCATCCTCGTCCGCCGCCTTCGCAATCGCTGCACGCCAGACGAGACTCCGATCTGCATCGGAACATCGGCCACTATGGCGAGCGAAGGGTCTGATGCCAATCGCGCGCAAGCCGTAGCGAACGTTGCATCGCGTCTTTTCGGGGTGTCCATAGGACCGGAAGCGGTCATCGACGAGTCGCTTGAACGGGCAACGGATGACCGATTGAAGCTTGATGATGTGCGGCCGAAGCTCGCGTCTGTCCTGACATCTGCGCTCCCAGACGTGTTGACCGATGAGGTCCTGAGGGAGCATCCCTTGGCGGTCTGGACCGAATTGGCAATCGGGCTGGACGACGCGCAGGAGCTCAAGCGCAAGAAGCCCATTCCGTTTGAAGAGGCCGTGGGGCTGCTATCAAAGGATAGCGGCGTCGATCCCGAAACCTGTCGAAGTAGCCTCGAGACATTTCTAACCCGCGTCAGCCTGCCGGAAACAGAGCGAGGCGGCTCTGGGACAGGTGCATTCCTGGCATTCAAGCTTCACCAATTTATCTCGGGCGCAGGCGAGGTCTTCACCACACTGACCGAGAAGCCCCGGAAAGTTCTGTTCGAAGGTCAGCTCGAAGACCCTAGCGCGCCAGGCCATCGCCTCTATCCAACCCGTTTCTGCCGGGAGTGCGGACATGAGGTCCATGTGGTCGTCAAAACAGAGGACGCCGAGGGTACGCTGTTCTTGCCAAGGAATATAGACGATGCGCCGCTGGACGATCAGGAGGGTGATGCTGCAGGTTATCTAACCCCCACGGGCGACGGCGACCCCGATTACCTGTTTACGGGTGATATCGAATCTTATCCCGAGGATTGGCGCGAGGAGCGTTACGGCGTCGAACGACTCCGCGCGAACCGGAAACGACGAGTGCCCGAGATGGTCACCGTTTCGCCCGACGGCCACCTCGGTTCACCGGGCAAGAGCTTCTGGTTCATACCCGGCAAGTTTGGGTTCTGCCCATGCTGCCTTGACCAACCGCACCCAAGCATGCGGGAGCGCACCAAGCTTGCGGGGCTGTCGGGCGAGGGCCGTAGTTCAGCCACGACGCTCCTTGTCGCAACTGCCCTGGAATGGATGAACAGGTCCGACAGCGGCGTCCCCAAGGAAAAGCGCAAGCTTCTCGGGTTTACCGACAATCGTCAGGACGCCGCCCTTCAAGCAGGGCACTTCAACGATTTTCTATTCGTCAGCCTGCTGCGCGGTGCGATCCTGCGAGCCGTCCTGGACGTCGGCGACGATGGCCTGACCGAGGATGAGTTTGGTCTGCGGATCGTGAGGGCGCTCGGTTTCACCGCCGCTAACCGAGATACGCGCGTCCACTGGATGCTGGATCCCGAGGCGGGGGCCGTGGTCCGCGAGGACGCCCAGCGCTCGCTCCAAAAAGTTCTAGCCCATCGGCTTTGGACGGACCTGCGCCGGGGATGGCGCTACACCAACCCGAGCCTGTCCGTTCTCAAACTCATCGACGTCGAATTCATCGGCCTCGATGACATCGCTGAAGACACCGAGCGCCTGGCCGCCATCCGGCCGGAATTCGGCGCGCTCGATGCCACTGCGCGTAAGGTCATGTTGAAGAAACTCCTTGGCGCCATGCTCGAAGGCTTGGCCGTCGGAACAGAAGCGCTCGATCCGACCGTTCTCGAAGGAGTCGCCCAGAAGTCCCGCAATCTGCTGCGCGCCCCATGGGCTATCGACATCAAAGAGACGCCCCGAAGCCGAACGACGCTGTTCCTGCAAGCCCCAGGCAAGGATCAAGTAAGCCTGCGGGAGGAGCAGACGATCGTCCGTGCCGGCCACAATTCCCGCATCGGACGCCTGATCAATCGCAAAAGCGTCATTGGGACTAAGCTCGGCAAGACTGACTACTTGACCGCCATAACTGGCCTGATGGACCTCCTTGTGCGCGAGGGATTGGTGTCGTGTGTCGAGTTGGAGGAGGATCTGCAAGGCTGGCGTCTATCGCCGTCAGCTGTCCGTGTCGTGCCCGGCGAAGCCATTCGACGCGGCGCGGCGCAGGGCAACCGTTACTTTCATGATCTCTACAATGAGATTGCTGCCGACCTGAAGGCCGGCCAGAGCAACTTCTGGGGTCTCGAAGGTCGTGAACACACGGCCCAAGTGACCCAGAGACAACGCGAATGGCGCGAGTGGCGCTTTCGGTTCGAGAAGGAGGATCGGGACAATCTCGCGAGAACCGCCGCCGACCTCAAGGCCGCTGGCGAGTCGGAGCAGTTTCTCCCCGCCCTGTTTTGCTCGCCGACGATGGAACTCGGCGTCGACATCTCGGCGCTCAATGCTGTCTATCTGCGAAATGTACCGCCGACGCCAGCCAACTACGTCCAGCGCGCTGGCCGCGCGGGTCGTTCGGGGCAGGCCGCTGTCATCGCGACCTATTGCGCCGCCCAATCACCTCATGACCAATACTTCTTCGAAAGGCGCAATGAGATGGTGGCGGGCGTCGTTCGTCCGCCGGCCCTCGACATCACCAATGAAGAGCTCGTGCGTTCGCATCTGCACGCCGTTTGGCTTGCCGAGGCGAAGCTAGCTCTGTCTCCAGACATCCCCGAAATTCTCGACCTGACCCAAACGGGGTACCCGCTGAAGCAGGAGATCCACGCCGTCATCGACCGGCCTGAATTGGCGATAGCTGCGCACGCTCCGATGAAGCGCGTTCTCGACCAGATCCTCGCTTCGGTGGAGGGCCGCAAGCCCGCCTGGATGAGCGATCCGAACGAATTCGTTTCCTCCGTCGCTCTGCGGGCGCCACAGGAATTCGATCGAGCCTTCGACCGGTGGCGGGAGCTTTACAACTCCGCCCGGACGCAGCTCATTGAAGCCAATGCTCGTTCCGAGATCACAGGTCTCTCGGCGGCGGACCGTCGTCGCATCAAGGCCTCGCAGATGCAGGCCAGCGACCAAATCGCCATTCTCGAACAGGGCAAAGCCTCGAACGGTTCGGACTTCTACTCCTACCGTTATCTAGCGACGGAAGGTTTCCTGCCTGGCTACAATTTTCCCCGACTGCCGCTCTACGCGTTCATTCCTGGCGAGGGAAAGACCGGCTCCTTTCTTCAGCGCGCTCGCTTTCTGGCCATCTCGGAGTTCGGGCCGCGCAGTCTGATCTATCATGAAGGCCGTGCCTACCGGGTCATGAAGGCGAAGCTGCCGCCAGAAGTGCGAACGGGCGATGGCGCGGAGCTCGCTACCCGAGACATCTACATTTGCTCGAACTGCGGCGCTTGCCATGACGGTGAGGTCGAGCGCTGCCATGCTTGCAACAGCCCGATGGCCGGCGAGACGCCCGTACAGCGGACACTCCGGATCGATAACGTCGAAGCCGCGCCGGCCGAGCGGATCACAGCGAACGACGAAGAACGCGTCCGGCAAGGCTTCGACATTCAGACTGTCTTTTCCTGGCCGAAACGCGAAAGCCGAGTACAGATTACAGAGGCCGATTTCCGCTGCGAGGACGCCTCAATCTTCAAGCTGCAATATGCCAACAGCGCCGAGATCAGCCGGATCAATAAGGGGCTGAAGCGACGCGCCAATCAGACCGTCTTCGGCTTCTACATCGATCCGCGCAGCGGCTACTGGGCAAAGTCCGACGACGAGGAGCCCGACGTCGATGTGCCGCCGGATGTCGTGAAGCCGGTTCGGATTGTTCCTATCGTTCGTGATCACAAAAACGCGCTGCTCTTCCGGTTCAACGATCCGACGGCCTATGCCCCCGAGACGGTTGTCACCGTTCAGCACGCCTTGATGAGAGGCATTGAGGTCGTTTTCCAACTCGAGGAAGGTGAGGTTCTCGGCGAGCCATTGCCTGCCCGCGATAACCGTCGCGCCATCCTGGCCTATGAAGCCACGGAGGGCGGCGCCGGAGTGTTGAGCCGTCTCATCGAGGATCCGCAGGCGCTCGGCAAGGTGGCCCGAGAAGTGCTGACCCTGATGCATTTCGACAGAGTCGATGAAGCGATCGCGGCAGGCGATGCCAAGCTGCTCATCAGCCGCGACGGGGAGGCATGCGTCCGGGGGTGCTATCGTTGCCTGCTTTCCTACTTCAACCAGCCCGATCACGAGCTGATCGACCGTACGGGGGACGAAGCAAAACAGCTGCTGATTGATCTGGCGCGGGGGCAGGTGGTGCTTGCCGCGTCGGCCAGCCCGTTGGGCGAAAGCGCGGAATGGGAGCGTGCCTTCAAGGATGCAGGGCTCCCAGCTCCCGATGCGTCCGTCATCACCTTCTCCGGTCAGACGATGAGGTTCGCGTGGCGCAGCCACTACGTCGCTGCCTGCGTCTCTCCTCTGACCGAGGGAGCGCGCCAGGAAGCTGAGTCCAAGGGCTGGGCGCTGTTCGAGTTGCCGGGATCGATTGCCGCGGGTGTGCCCGACGCTTTGATCTCGATGTTTGGGGGAACATCCCGATGACGGTGAATTTCGCCCCAGGAGATCTGGTCCGCGCCCGCGGGCGCGAGTGGGTCGCGTTGCCGTCGCCGCAGGACGGCATTCTGGCGCTTCGCCCACTCTCGGGCAGTGAGAACGATACGGTGATCCTCGACCCGAAGCTCGAGATTCTCCCTGTTGAGCCCGCCGGTTTCGATCTACCTGCCGACGCTGCGGCGACCGTTCAGGCGAAGGCGGCGCTGCTCGCGGATGCGATGCGGCTGACCCTACGACGTGGGGCGGGACCTTTCCGCTCCGCTGCGCAACTCGCCTTCGAGCCGCGGACCTATCAGCTCGTGCCTCTGCTGATGGCCCTTCGCCTATCGGTGCCGCGCCTGCTCATCGCGGACGACGTGGGCATCGGCAAGACGATCGAGGCTGGCCTGGTCCTGCGTGAGCTGATGGACCGAGGCGAGGTGGAAGCGTTCTCGGTGCTCTGCCCGCCGCACCTCGTCGATCAATGGCTAGGAGAGCTGAAGGCGCGCTTCGGGATCGACGCCGTCGCTGTCACGTCCGGCACCGCGAGCCGACTGGAGCGCAGCCTGCCGCTCGCCCAGACCCTCTTCGACGCCTATCCCTTCACGGTGGTCAGCCTCGACTACATCAAGGCGGAGAAGCGACGCGAAGGCTTTGCGCGCACCTGTCCGGACTTCGTGATCGTCGATGAGGCGCATGCGTGCGTTGGCACGCACCAGGGGCGGCAGCAGCGTTTCGAGCTTCTGTCGGGGCTCGCCCGAAATCCAGAGCGAAGGATGATCCTTCTGACGGCGACGCCGCATTCCGGAGACGAAGATGCCTTCGCGCGCCTGCTCTCCCTGATCGAGCCGTCATTCGCGTCGATGGACTTCGATGACGCTCGCTACCGTGAACGCCTGGCGCGACACTTCGTGCAGCGACGCCGGATCGATCTCATCTCGGGGGATTGGGATGAAGACCGTGCCTTCCCGAAGCACGAGACGACGGAATTCGCCTACCGCCTCACCGAGGCTCATCGCAGGTTTCAGGAAGCGGTGCTCGACTACTGCTTCGGCATCGTGTCCCGTGCGGGATCGGGACAACGAGAGCGACGCTTGGCCTTCTGGGGCACGCTGGCTCTGATGCGATGTGTTGGCTCATCGCCGGCTGCAGCGCTGAGCGCCCTGCGGAACCGAATGGCGACCGAAAGCGATCGGCTCGAGCCACAAATCTACGATGAGGACAGCGACGACGAAGATGCGGTTGATCTTGAGCCAGGCACGGCATTTGACGTCGATCCGGAGCTTCTCGCTCTGGTCAAGGAGGCCGAGGCCCTGATCGGCAGACCTGACCCGAAGCTGACTGCGTTGGTCGATGCGCTGACGCCTCTCATCAAGAGGGGCGCAAATCCCGTCGTGTTCTGCCGCTTTCTGGCGACGGCCGAGCATGTCCGCGATGGCTTGCGCAAGGCCTTCCCGAAACTGGTCATCGAAGCTGTGACCGGCGTTCTTACGCCGGACGAGCGCCGCGATCGTGTCGCCGACATGGCGACTGCGGATGACGAAAAGCCGGTCCAGCACATTCTCGTCGCCACGGACTGCCTATCGGAAGGCATCAACCTCCAGCAGCTCTTCGACACGGTCATCCATTACGATTTGTCCTGGAATCCAACGCGGCACCAGCAGCGCGAGGGGCGAGTGGACCGCTTCGGTCAGCCGGCGGAACTCGTCCGCTCGATTATGATGTTCTCGCCGGATAGCGCCATTGACGGCGCGGTGCTCGAGGTCATTCTCCGCAAGGCCGAGGAAATCCGAAAAGCGACAGGCGTCACCGTGCCTCTCCCTGAGGAACGAGGGCCGGTGACGGATGCGCTGATGGCGTCGATGATGCTGCGTCGCGGCGTGTCCCGGCAGCTCACGCTCGATCTTCGGCTCGATGACGGGGCCAAGGTTATGGAGACGCGCTGGCGCGACGCCGCCGAAAACGAAAAGAAGTCCCGCGCGCGTTTTGCGCAGAATGCAATGAAGCCGCAGGAAGTCGCCCCGGAATGGGAGAAGGTCCGCACGCTCCTCGGCTCTCCAGCAGAAGCCCGCCTTTTCGTCGAGCGGGCGATGGCGCGTTTTGGCGTGCCCCTGGAAATTCAGAAAACCGTGCTTCTGGCACATGTCGACGCCCTTGATGCCGCCCTGCGCGAGCGCTTGAAGGAGCATGACCTGACCGGATCGGTGCGTCTGGCGACTGCCGAGCCCGCGCCATCGGGCACCGCTTTACTCACCAGGACGCATCCCCTGACGGCCACGCTTGCCGAAGCGCTGGTCGAGGCATCGCTCGATCCAGAGTCGCTGTCCGGGCTCGGCATTGGCCGGGTCGGCGCCTGGCCGACCGCCGCGGTTCAACAAGTGACTCGCGTTGCTCTCCTGCGTCTTCGGTTCAAGTTGACTGTCCATGCGCGTAAGGAGCGGCTGCTGCTGGCGGAGGAAGCGGCGCTCGTTGCGATTCAAGGCGGGGGGATCGTGGCGTTCGGCGACACCGCCCGGGAGTGGCTCAACACACCGGCCACGTCCGATCTCGCGCCCGTCGCACGCGACAGGTTTGTCGCGAAGGCGAGGGAGGACTTGCCGAGCCTGCTCGGCGGTCCAATTGCTGACTTCGTACGATCGCGCGCGCAAGAGCTCATGCAAGACCATGCCCGCCTCCGCGCCGCGTCGGGGTCTGCCTCGCGCGTCACCGTAGAGGCCGTGCTGCCGCCAGATGTGATCGGCCTCTTCGTGCTGATCCCCGGAGAGGCCTGAGCCATGGCCCGTAAGCCCGTCACCGATATGTCGGCCTGGCCCTCGCTCACGCTGGAGGGCAACCTCATTGCTCCGGCGATGGTCGCCAGCATCGACCGCCGACAAGCTTCCGATCAGACGGAGGAGGACTACCGGATCCGCAAAGGCCTGACGATCCGCGAGGAGATCTCGACGGCCTTCCGTGTGGGCCAGTCCCATTTCGATGCGTTCGCGAAACTTCAGAATCCCTCGGTGGAGGCCACGCGGCGCTTCGTGCGGGCCTTCCTTGCGGAAACCTTCGGCTTCGATGATCTCGCTCCGGCTGACGGCGTGATCTCGTTCCTAGCCGGTGGCCGGGTCCCCATCGTTGTCGTGCCGCCCTCGGAAGAGAGGCTCGATCGTCGCAGCCCGACGCTGTCGACCGATCGTTCGCGATCTCCGGCATTCGCGCTTCAGGACTATCTCAACGACAGCGATGACGTGCTCTGGGGACTGGTCACAAACGGGGCCGTCCTCCGCCTCATGCGTGACAACGCCTCGCTGACCCGTCCCGCCCACATCGAGGCCGACCTTGTCGCTATCTTCACCAACGAGGATGCCGCCTCCTTCGCGGTCCTCTGGTCGCTGATCCACCGAACCCGGTTCGGCATCGCTGGCACGCCCGTCACCGATTGCGCGCTCGAACGCTGGCGTGAGGCGGGCTCTCGCGAGGGCGAGGCGGCTCGCGACCGGCTGGCGGCTCAAGTCGAAACCGCGCTCAAGGTGCTCGGCTCGGGTTTCCTCGAGGCCAACCCCGAGCTCGCCGCGCGCCTGAAATCCGGCGAGGTCAATCTGATCGAGTGGTTCAACGAGCTTCTGCGCCTCGTCTACCGACTCATCTTCCTGATGGTGGCCGAGGATCGGGATTTGCTGCACCCCCCCATCGAGGAAGATGATCAGCAGCGCGCAAAGAAGCTCGCTGCTCGCAAGCTCTACGCGGAGGGCTACAGCCTCGCCGCGCTGCGGGCGCAAGCGGTACGCGCAGCCACATGGGACAAGCACCACGACCGCTACGAGGGCATCAAGGTGGTCTTCCGCGGCCTTGCGCGCGGGCAGGAGGCGTTGGGGCTTCCTGCACTCGGCGGGCTCTTCAACGCTGACCAACTGCCGCATCTCGAAACCGCGCGCCTGCGCAACCGCGCCTTCATGCAGGCGGTTTACCGCCTTGCCTGGCTTTCCGACAGAACCGGCATGGTGCCGGTGAACTGGCGCGCAATGGAAACAGAGGAGCTGGGTTCGGTCTACGAGTCCTTGCTCGAGCTTCAGCCACAGCTCGGCGACGACGGCAGGACGCTCCTGTTCGCGTCGGAGGCTGCCGAGCAACGGGGCAATCAGCGTAAGACGACCGGCTCCTACTACACGCCGGACAGCCTGGTTCAGCTCCTGCTCGACAGCACGCTCGATCCGGTTCTCGACGAGAGAGAGGCCCAAGCCGCCGATCCAGCCGAAGAGCTCCTGAAGCTCACCGTCATCGATCCTGCCTGCGGCTCGGGGCATTTCCTGCTTGCAGCCGCGCGGCGCATCGCCACCCGCGTCGCCCGCCATCGCGCCGGTGGCATCCCTTCGGCATCCGACTTCCGCCATGCGCTGCGCGAAGTCGCTTGTCGCTGCCTCTATGGTGTGGACCGCAACCCAATGGCGGTCGAGCTGACGAAGGTTGCGCTCTGGATCGAGGCGCTAGAGCCGGGCCGACCGCTCGCCTTCTTCGATGCGCAGATCCGCTGCGGTGACAGCCTGATCGGCGTGTTCGACCGCGCAATGTTGCGGGAAGGGTTGCCTGACGAGGCCTACAAGGCGCTGACCGGTGACGACAGGGAACTCTCCCGTCGCTATGCTCGCCTCAACAGGGAGCAGCGCGATCGGGCGAAGGGTCATCCGCTGCTGTTCAGGAATTGGTCGCCGCCCGAAGTCCTGGCCGAGCGCGATCACAAGCTCAAGGAGATCGCGCAGGACGATCTGACGAGCGTGGAGGCAAAGGCGCGCGGCTTCTACGCGATGCGCTCGTCCGATGATTGGCAGCGCCTCAAGACAGCGAGCGACCTCTATATCTCGGCTAATTTCTACATGGCCGCGTTCTTCACCCCGAAAGCGGGCGGCGCGGCAAACACCGATGCCATGCCGCTCACGGAGCATGTGTGGCAGGCGGCAGGCGGCCAGGCGCCGGCCGAACATCTGCGCCAGGGCGCGATGCTGACGTCCCAGAAAGTGGGCGCCTTTCATTGGTTCATCGAATTTCCCGAGATCATGGAGCGTGATGGCGGCTTCGATGTCGTCATCGGCAATCCGCCTTGGGAGCGCATCAAGCTCCAAGAGCAGGAGTTCTTTGCCGCGCGCTCACCTGCCATCGCCAGCGCGCCGAACAAGGTTGAGCGCCAGAAGCTGATCGATGCTCTGGAGAAGGCCGACCCGGAGAGCGCGGACGGGCGCCTGTGGCGAGATTTTGTCTTCACCAAGCGCACGGCGGAGGCTGCGAGCGAATTTGCTCGCTCATCAGGCCGCTATCCGCTAACCGGGCGAGGTGATGTCAATACTTACGCACTCTTTACCGAACTGTTCTCGCGCTTGGCCGGAGCGCATGGTCGGGCCGGTATCATCGTTCCTAGCGGTATCGCCACTGACGCTACTACTGCAACGTTCTTCTCCTCACTGGTGGATCAGCGGCGGCTAGTAAGTCTTCACGATTTCCAGACGGGGCTCGGCTTCTTTGACAGGATCGGACACGCTCGGTTTAAATTCGCGCTTGTGACGTTGGCGGCACCAGGAACGGGGCCAACGAAAGCCGCTTTCAGTTTCTTTTCCCGCACTATCGAGGAATTTGCAGACACCAGAAGACACTTTGATCTGTCTCCGTCAGAGATCGCCACAATTAATCCAAATACCAGGACAGCGCCTGTCTTTCGCTCGCGAGCCGATGCGGAGCTGACGGCGAAGCTCTATGCCCGCGCGCCCGTCTTGATCCAGGAGCGATCGCAGGAGGAGGGTGGCGACATCAATCCCTGGGGCATCACGTTCCAGACGATGTTCCACATGTCAGGAGATTCCGGCTTCTTCAGTGCGCCAGCGCAGATGGAGGCCGACGGCTGGCAACGCGACGGCGCGGATTGGGTGCGGGAAACAGCGACAGGCGTCGAACGCCGCGTGCCCCTCTACGAGGCTAAGATGATCCACCATTTCGATCATCGCTGGGCGACCTACGGCGGGGGCAGCAGCGACGACGAGGAAGGCGCTCGCGACTGTACGCTTGCCGAAAAGCTGAATCCCGATTTCGAGCCGTCGCCGCGTTACTGGGTGCCCGAAGACGAGGTCCTTCTGCGCGCGGCCCGCGTGCCATCGGCCCTGAAAAGCGCCATCAGACAGGCGCGAGGCGACGGTGGAAAGGGACGCCGCAAGGCGGATGCCGACGCCCAGGAGAGTGCCCGTGCCGCCGCTCTTAAGGCGCTCGTCACCTGGCTGGTTGGAGCCGTTCCTAGCTTGGAAGGACGCCCAGCCCGAGAGGCCGACATCTTCCGTCTTCTCGGCCGCGGGCAGGATTGGCGCGGCGCGCTGAAGGGATCGCCCGAGCGCTTTCTGCTCGATCCCAAGACACTCGCGGCCGGCGCCGAGATGCAGCGCGAGACGCCGCTGGGGGAATCCGATCTTACTCTCATAGCCGAGGGGCCGAAGGACGCGCTCGCTCTTGCGGAACTGCTGATCGCCGCCAAACAGCCCCGCTGGCTCATGGGATGGCGGGACATCTGCCGCTCGACTGATGAGCGGACGGTGATCGCGAGTGTGTTTCCGAAGGTAGGTGTTGGACACACCATGCCCATTTTCTACTTGAATGAGGGAGCTGAGCTCGCGGCAGGACATTTGGCAATGTGGCTGTCCCTGACGTTCGATTTCATAGCTCGGCTTTCCATCGGCGGGACACATCTGACCTACAGCTATCTGAAACAGTTTGCGGCACTGCCTCCCTCCACCTTCTCCAAGAGTGACCTCGATTTTATCCGTCCGCGCGTTCTGGAGCTGACGTACACCAGCCACGCAGTGAAGGCCTGGGCGGAAGATCTGGGATATTCGGGTCAGCCCTTTGCATGGAACGAGGACCGCCGCGCCCAGTTGCGGGCCGAGCTCGATGCCTTCTTCGCCAAAAAGTACGGCCTGACCGAGGAAGAGCAGCGATACGTCCTCGACCCTGCCAAGGTCAAAGGCGCTGACTACCCCTCAGAGACTTTCCGTGTGTTGAAGGAAAAGGAAATCCGCCTCTACGGCGAATATCGCACCGAGCGCTTGGTGCTGGAGGCCTGGAAGCGGATGGACGTGCCGTCGCTCGAGGAGCTTCTTTCCGACATCGATAGTAAGCCCGATAATCATTGGGCCTGGCCCGATAGCGTTCAGCCTCGTGATCGTCTCCGCTATGCAGCCCAGTACGCGCTTTGGCTGATGGATCCGGTGATCGATGGTCCCAATCTGCCCTTCGTCATTGCCAGCTTGGCGGAGCCGAGAAGGCTTGCTTCCCGGCTGACAGGTGGTGAGCGGCACCAATGGATCAGACTCATTGGTCCCGATGCGCAGCTCGATCAGGACGTGACGCGAGTACGGCCGCCCATCGACGAAGCATGGCGATCGATGCACGATACCCTGCTTACCTCTGGCCAATTGGAGGAAGGTGCCGACGGGGCATGGACGCGGGGCCGGCATTTTAGTCCGGCTGGATTGCAAGCCGCTTCCGCCGATGCAGAGCGCACCGCCTTCGCGATACGCGCAGTGCGAAGCATGGATGTCGGCAGCATCGCCGCTGCGGCCGCACCCGAAGACAATGTGATCTGGGCGAGGTTCGGAAGTGGCCGCTCAGGCTGATCTGTTCAGCGCGGCGATCCAGCCGCCGCAGGCGCCGGAAGGTCGGGCCGGGCCTCGTCTGTGGGTCCGAAGGCTCGCCATCTTCAGCGATTTGCAGACCCCGATCCGCAACGTGCCGCTGAAGCCTGGTCTCAACATCATCTGGACGCCGGACATGTCGAGCAGCGGCAGCCGCGCCTTGGCCCATGGCAGCGGCAAGACCACCTTCTGCCGGCTGCTTCGGGCCTGCCTGGGCGAGCCCGGCTATGCGACGGACGCTCAGCGATCACGCCTCATGGCGCGGCTTCCGAATGGCCTCTTCGCGGCCGAGATTCTGATCGACGGCGTGTGCTGGGTTGCCATTCGCCCACTGGGGCTGCCGGGTGGAGAGTTCGTCGTTCAGGCTGATTCCATCGAAGAGGCGATCGCACGGGGACATCGCGATGGCGATCAAGCATCCATCGATGCCGTAATCATCACCAGCTTCTTCTCGGCGATCGCGGGAGCGACGCCGCCAGAGATCAGCCGGAACCAAGTGTGGGATGTGCTGCGGGCGTGGCTGACGCGGGACCAAGAGTGTCGTTTGGCCGATATTCTGGCCTGGCGGTCATCACAGACACAGACCCGGTCCCGCGCGCAGGTTCTGGGCGAGACAGCCAAGCTGACCATGGTTCGTCTTGCCTTGCGCGCTCTGGATGCGGAAGAGCGTGCCGCCGCCGTCCGCGAACGGGAATTGGTGGCCGCTGTCGAGGAGGAACGCCGTCGCCAGACCTATCAGCAAGAGCGATTCGCCGATGGTTTGAAGGCTGTGAGGCTGGCGTTGGGTGTCGGCGACGACGTGGGTTTCGACGACACGATCGACCAGAAGGGGCTGGTCTCGCTGGCAAAAGAGGCTTTAGCCGATGCCATGCGTGCCGATTTGCCGAAGCCGCCGGATGTCGGCTCGATCTTCGCGCGGCAAAAGGCGCTCAATGAGGAGCACGAGACGTTAACAGCGAAGCGTCAGGAGTCGGAGAACGAGGCGCGTTTCAAGCGTGGTGAGGCCGAACGATATCGCTCGGAAGCGAGTCAAGGAGAGATCGACATCTCTCAGGGAGGAATCAGGGTCTGCCCCGTCTGCAGGGTCAGCATAGATGAGGTCAAGGCAAAGGGATGCAAGATTGCGCTCGAACGATGCGATCTGCCGGCGATTAGGGCGGCCATTGAGGAAAAGCAAAAGAAGGCCGCTGAACTGGACTCAGAAGCGAGCGCAGCAGAGCAGGAAGCCAAGCGCATTGAGGCCCTGATCCAACAGCTTGAGCCCCGCAAGCAGGCGCTTGAGGCGGAAGCAAAGGCCGCCGATGCGGCTAGCCGCGCCGCTCAGGCCGCTGCCAAGGCGGTGCAGGACCGTGTCTATCGGGCGAGGCGCACGCTCGATGACGTGCGGTCGCTTCGCGAGGGTCAGGCGGCTGCTAAGCTTACACCTCCAGCGACCCCGGAATTGGAAGCGGTTCGCGGGCAATTGGACGCTGGACGCGCGCGGGCGCGATCAGCCATCAGGACGTTGGAGGAACGATATCAAGGAGTCATGGCCGCCTGGCTCCCCGAGGGAGTGCAGGGCAGCATCAAGCTCGATGGGAACGGCCTGAAAGTAGATGCCGAATTCTCAGGGCGAGGTGAGGTTTCGACAGCAGCCCTGGACTCTCTCAAGATAGTTGCATTCGATCTCGCCGCACTGCATATGGCCGTCGAGGAAAAGGCGGATCTACCAGCTTTCCTTATCCACGACAGCCCGCGTGAGGCGGATTTGGACGGGCAGCTCTACGCCCGCCTTTTCAGCCTTGTGCATCAATGGGAGAGAGAGGTGGAAGCGCCTTGCTTCCAATACATTGTCACGACCACGACCGCTCCGCCGCCCGAACTGCAAGGTGATCGTTACGTAAGACTCGTAATGAGCTCGACTCCGGCGGAGCGGCGCCTGTTCGCAATGGACATTTGAGCGCCGCCGCGATGACGATCGAAACGCCCCAATCGTTTGTCGTCCGGGAGGAATGTCAGAAGGCGGCGTCGCAGAACGGCTTTCGCCGCATCCTGGGGGAAGAGGCTGGCTGGGCGGCCTTCGGCTCGACCACGGCGAAGGGCAACATCTACCTAGCCGCAACAGGACCGGCAGGGCCGTGGTATCTCGCCCTCGACCATCACGGCGTTATCGAGGAACTGGGCGTGCCCGCGGCCGATGTGGCCGGGCCTGGCCGCGTTCGTTTCGCCTTCGATACGCTCGGCGCACTCTATGGGGTGTTGCACCGTGTCTATGAACTCGGGGTCAGCCTGCCCGATGCACCGCTCATAGAGTTCGAGCATCGGGTCGCAAACCTGCCTCGCACGACGGAGGCCGAACGGCTGGTCGTCCAGAGGATCGGGCAGGATATCTTTCGCGATCGCCTGATGGATTACTGGCGGCGACGCTGCCCCCTGACGGGAATCTCCGACGCGGCCCTGCTGCGCGCCTCGCACATCATCCCATGGGCGGAATGCGAAACCGATGCGGAGCGGCTCAACGTGCATAACGGCCTCCTCCTTTCGGCCCTTTGGGATGCTGCATTCGACCGTGCACTCGTCACCTTCGACGATGAGGGCAAGCCCGAGTTCTCGCCTGGTCTCAGCGAGCAAGCGCGCGCCGAACTGCGCTGGAGCGCCCCCATTCCGCTGACGGATGAGCACCGACGTCGGCTTGCACGCCACCGTGAGCGCGCGCGAAGAGCCGATCTGGTCCCGGAATGAACGATCGTGGCCCGAGTTTTCACGCGTGAACAATTCTATGAGCTCGTCTGGACCAAGCCGATGACGTGCTTGGAGCCGTGCGCGAGCGTGCTGGCCAGCTACCCGACGATCTCCGCGTCGCTGGAGCGCCGCGTAGCGCATCGTCTACATACGCGGGATTTGTTCGCTGGATCACCCTTCGCCCATCGTAGCGGACTTCGGGCAGGAAGCGTGGCGTCGCGACGCTTGTCAGCTGATTGCCGTAATCACGACGCGAGTCGTGGTCAGCGTCTTCACCGCATGGATCAGGATGAATACCTGGTGCTTCTGCGTGAATGCCTCGGCGATGCATTCGTGGCGCACGCCATTGCGGTCGATCAGGGCCAGTGACCGTTTGCCCGACGCGCGGCGCTTGCCGAGCGGGATGAACGCACCAAGCTCATCGTCGGGCGTATAGTAGGGCTTCCACGGATATTGTCCGAAGGTTGCAGTGAAGGCATCCGACTGGATCGGCCGCCGCAACGTCGCGCGGAAGCCGTCGCCTTCGACCAGCTCCGGCATGTTGAGCACGACGACTGCGCAGATCCGGTGGTTCTTCGACACATATTGCCGGATCGAGGCGTAGAGCGAGGCGCCGAACGACTTGGCGAGACGGACCGGGGTGAAGATGCTGAACGCTTCGCCCTCGGCCATGTCGCGGAAGGTGTCGAGCTGGAACAGGACCTCGGAGGCGAAGACGTTGGCCTCGCGATCGAACAGTTCGGCCGTGGCCGCGTCCAGCGCATGGTCGCAGTCCTCGACGACTGCATACATGGGCCGCTGCCAGGGAAGAAAGCCATGCGCCGCTTCGTGCAGCCGAACGAACTGCTTCTTCACCGCCATCAGCGTCTGGTCGAGGAAGACAAGGCCGGCGCTGGCGTGGAAAAGGCCGCGGACCTTCGAGATGGCGCGCTTGAGCGCATCGCCGGCCGCAGCTCGCATCTTGGCGATGAAGCCCGGATTGAGAACATCCTCGGCGACCTCGTCGACCTTGGCGACGGCCATGATCTGAGGGACGGGAGTGGGAAGAACGCCGAACGCGCCCGCTTCCCGCAGTGCGCGTTCGGCTTCCTTGCGGACCCGGGCGAGCTGGCCGGGCGTCAATGAGCAGTCGTCCGGCCGGCTCATGCCTACCTGCGCTTGGTGCGGATATAGTTGAGATAGTCCAACAACGCGGTCTCCTCCTCGGCGGACAGATTGTCGATCGAGAAGGTCGCGGCCCTCCCGTGCTTTGCCCCCTTCGCGCGATCGCCCGTCGGCACGATATAGCCGGCGCGCTCCATCAGTGTTTCGTAAGCCACGCCCAGCGCAGAGGATAAGGCATAAAGAATGTGCGGCGAGGGCCTGGTGATCTTTCCGCCCTCAAGCTGACTCAGATAAGCGTTGGACACTTCTTTCCCTGTCGCTTCCTCGACGTCGCGGAGCGACATGTTCCGATCGAGCCGGGCTTTCTTGATGAAAGGGCCCAAATTGCTCGCCTTGCTGGTCTCTGGGACATCGTCATGGGTCATCTACGCTCCTTTGCTGAGCTCCGAATCCGAGCCCTGAAAGGGTAGAGCGCTTCCGCTAAGTACGTCAAGCGCGCTAATTGATCGCTTGACAAACTTAGCAAGCGAATCAAAATTAGCGGAAACCGGCGTTGGGGCCGGGCGACGCTGGAGATGCACATGACTGATGTTTCGGAGGCCGCGCTCGACCGCGGCGACAGCCGCCACACCATCGAGGTGGCGGACCACAGCTTGGCCTTCCGTCAGGTGCATATCGACGACCTCACCCCCACAGGCGCGCAGCTCGCCGCGGCCGTCGGCTTCAAGTCAGCCGACGGCGTCAGCGTGCTGCAGGTCCTGCCAAACGGAGATCTCGAGGACATCAGGCCCACCGAGACCGTGGACCTGCGCCGGGGCGAGGGCCGCTTCGTGATTGTCGAGAGCGACCGCGTCTATCGCCTGACCCTCGACGGCCAGCGCTTCGACTGGCCCTGCCGCATCGTCTCGGGCGGCCTCCTACGCAAGCTCGGCCACGTCCCCGCCGACAAGGCGGTCTTTCTAGAGCGTCATGACGAGCCCGACCGCCTAGTCGCCGACCACGATCTGGTCGACCTCGACGCGAAGGGGGTGGAATCCTTCATCAGCCGCAAGCGCGTTTGGAAGCTGAACGTGCAGGGGGTGGTCCTCGAGCTGACCATGCCCTCGATCCTCGTCCGCGACGCGCTGGTGAAGGCCGGCTTCAACCCCGACCAGGGCTGGCACATCTTCCTCAAGGTCGCCGGCCAGAAGAAGCAGCCGGTCGAGCTCACCACCGAAATTGACCTGCGCACGCCCGGCATCGAGAAGCTCCGGCTGACGCCGAAAGATGTCAACAACGGCGAGGCGTCGCACGCGCCTCGCCGGGAGTTCGCGCTGCTCGACGCGGACGAAGCCCATCTCGACCGCCTCGGCTTGCGCTGGGAGACCATCGTCGAGCAGAAGCGCCGGTGGCTGCTCATTCACGACTATCCGCTGCCGACCGGCTACACCGTCGAGCGGACCATGCTCGCGCTGGAGATCCCGCCCAACTATCCGGGCGCGCAGATCTACGGCTTCTACGTCTATCCGCCGCTCGCACTCGCCAGCAAGCGCGTCATCGAGAGCACCCAGCTGCGCGGGATTCTGCTCGGCGTCGAATTCCACGGCTGGTCGCGCCACCGCGGCCCGGCCGCGCCATGGAATCCCGCCGTCGACAACGTGGTGACGCAGCTCGCCTTGGTCGACGCGGCCCTGGCCAAGGAGGTCGGCGAGTGATCCCCGAAACCACGCTGGCCTTCGGCGGCGCGTCCCATGCGGGTCTGCGCCGCCATCTCTTTCCGGCCGACGGTCTGGAAGCCGCCGCATTGTTGATCTGCACGCGCGCGCCGGGCCCGCGGCGCCGGCTCCTTGTCCGCGACACCATCCTCGTGCCCTACGATGCCTGCGCGCGGCGCGCACGCGACGCCATCACCTGGCCGGGCACATATGTCGAGAAGGCGATTGACCTCGCCGAGCCGACCGGCTCGGTCATCATCCTCATGCACTCCCATCCCGGCGGCCTGTTCGCCTTCTCCGACGCGGACGACGAGAGCGATCGCCAGGTCGTTCCAAGCCTCTTTCAGGCCTTCGGCACGGAGCACGGCTCGGCAATCATGACGTCCGACGGGGCGGTGCGCGCGCGCCTCTATGGCCCAGACCTGCGTCCGCGCAACGTCGATCTCGTCACCGTCGCCGGCGACGACATCGCCCATTGGTGGGCGGACCGCGCCACGGTCACCGGCTCCGGTGACAGGCCCGTCGCTTTCACGAGCGCCATGACGGCCGAGCTCGGCCGGCTCTCGGCCCTGGTGATCGGCGCTTCGGGGACCGGCTCGATCACAGGCGAGCAGCTCGCGCGCCTCGGCTTCGGCCGCGTGCCGGCGGTCGATTTCGATCGAGTCGAGCTCAAGAACCTCAATCGCATCCTCAACTCGACGCGCACCGATGCCGAGGTGGGTCGCCTGAAGGTAGACGTATTTGCGGATGCCGCCGCGCGCCATCGCGGCGAGGGCGTCGCCATCCCGGTGGCGGCCTCGGTCACCACGCGCGAGGCGGTGCTGGCCGCGGCGCAATGCGATGTCCTGTTCTGCTGCGTCGACACGCTCGAGGCCCGCCACATGGCCGATCGCATCGCCGCGGCCTTCCTCCTGCCCCTGTTCGACGTCGGCGTCGTCATCCCGGTCCGGAGGTCCGGCCAGGCCTTCGCAATCGCCGACGTCTGCGGCCGCATCGACTATGTCCAGCCGGGCGGCGCGACCTTGCAGGACCGCGGCGTCTATACGCCGGAAAGCCTGCGCGGCGAATATCTCCGCGCCGTCGCGCCGGGGGCGCACCAGCAGGAGCTGGAGGCCGGCTATCTCAAGGGCCTTGTCGAGGAAGCGCCCGCCGTGATTACCCTCAACATGCGTGCCGCCTCCGCCTGCGTGAACGAGTTCATCGCGCGTGCTTATCCGTTCCGCCTGGAGTCCAATCGGCTCTATGCGCGCACCAGTTTCAGCCTGGCGGCGTGCGAGGAGGAGTATGTCGCCGAGGATGCGTTCGCCGCCGCGCCCAATCCGCTTTTCGCGCGTGGCGGCCTCGAGCCGCTGCTGGGCCTGCCTTCCCTGAAGGCGCCGGCATGATTAACCTGCGAATCAGGATCGCGCGCTGGTGGCGCAACACCTGGGCCCGGATCGAGCCGCGCCGGCGTCTTCGCATCGTCGAAGGAGACAGCCTGCCGGCGCGGCTGCCGCGGCGTGCGATCGTCCTTGCACGCGATGACGGCGAGGACTGGTGCGTCGGCTTGCGCTGTCCCTGCGGCTGCGGTGACGTCGTCGAGCTGCTCGTCGTGCCGGAGGCGAAGCCCCGCTGGGATCTCGCCGTCGACGCCAAGGGTCGGCCATCGCTCTCACCCTCAGTCTGGCGGCAGAAGGGGTGTCGCTCGCACTTCTGGCTCCGTCGCGGCCGTATTTACTGGTGTCGATAACCGCCCCGTTTCGTCGCCGACGCCGCTGAAGATTGTTGCGGTCTCCGGCCCTGCAACCAACAACGTTTGCGCGCGGTGCGCTATCTGGACCGTGGTTGCCTGCGGGTTGGATTCGTGGGCGGAGCAACGAACCGATCCGCAGCGATTGGCAGTTGAAGGGAAATGGCGCTGAATGGGACGGTTGGCGCACCCGGCACGCTTCAAACGTGCGGCCTTCGCCTTCGGAGAGCAGGCCGCCAGGTCATAACTTTGTTATGACTGTATGAAGCTATATATGACATGGGGCTAAGCCCTGTGTACGAGAAGGTGCGCAGTGGGAAGCGGGACTCTCCCGTTGACGGATTGAGCCATATGTCATATATGGTTATATCCGACTGAGACAAATTAACTCTAGTCATGTCCCGGCTCATTTCCGCCCCTTTCTTTAGCGCGCATCCGGTCTTCGACCGCGCGGAGTACGCGGCTGCGGTAGGCCGGGACCCGAGTGACAAGGTCGTCACCGCGATGCTTGCTCAGCACCTTCAAGCCGGCAACATCAAGCGGGTCGCGCGGGGCGTCTTCGCTTCCGTTCCCAAACACGCCGACGCCCGAAAGTGGTCGGTCGATCGGTTCTTGGCAGCATCCCGACTGCGCCGGGGCGCTGTCATCGCCTATCACTCGGCGCTGGAGCTGCACGGCTCCGCCTACACGGAGGGGTATGAGGTCCAGGTGATCGCACCCGGTGAGCCAGGCGTGCTCGAAGCCGCCGGCTTCTCCTGCCGCTTCGTCAAGCCGCCGCGCGGCTTCGCCCGACGAGATGGAGAATTGAAGGACGGGGTGACGGTAGTTGACCGCATGGGGCTCGACGTTCGCGTCAAGACAGTCGAGCGCACGATCGCAGATCTGTTCGACCGCTACGAACTCGCCGGCGGGGCGGATGAGCTGTTCAACTCTCTCGATCTCGTGGCACGGGTCGATGCTGCAGCACTGGTTCGCCACATGCGCGCGCTCGGCAACGCGGCGGCGGCCGGTGCGCTGGGCTTCTGGCTCGAGCGCGAACAAAAGCGGCTTGGCATTCCCGACGCAGCGCTCCGGCAACTG
>NZ_DASRGO010000192.1:0-3007 GCF_035650995.1 Methyloceanibacter sp.
ATGACGGCGGCGGCGATCGCGACGCTTTGGATCACGCTCAACAAGCGCTACCGCTACGCGCCCTTCCTGCTTGCGATCGGCATTTTCATTCTCTGCTACACGGGGCTCGGGGTCAGCCTGTTCCCCTACATCATCCCCCCCGACATCACAATCTGGCAGGCCGCCGCCGCGCCCAAGAGCCAGCTCTTCATGCTCTACGGCGCGATTCCGATCCTGCCCATCATCCTCGCCTACACCGCCTACTCCTACTACGTGTTCTGGGACGCGACCGAGCACGACGCCTACCACTGAGGAGTAGGCGCCGGCGCGCGCACAGAGCCCGGGTCTCAACCTCGTCCTTGACGGGGAGATATGGCGCCGGTCGTGGATTCCGCGGGAATGACGATCAGCGTTGCTGTGCCTACCACCAGAGCAGCCAGAGCACGAACGGGATCAGCACCACGCAAAGGGCGATGGCGAGCAACAGAAGGATCGCTGCGATGGTGCTGATCATGCCCGAACGTCTCGCAGAGGCGAGTCTCAGTCCTACCACTTGCCGGCCAGCTCGTGCTGGGCGAGGCGGCGCTTCAACAGTTTGATCTTGTCGTTGGCCTGTTCGATTCTGAGCCGCGAGATGCGCCCGTCGGAGACGGCGGCGGCGATGATGGCGTGGATCTTCGCCCCGAGATCGGGGTCGTGGCTGCCGACATTCGAGAACACGATGATGTCCGTGCCGGCGTTGATCGCCTTGATCACCCGCTCCTCGATCGAATAGCGCTGTGAAACGGCCCCCATCTCCATGTCGTCGCTGAACACCACGCCGTCGAAATCGATCCATTGCGTGTTGCGCAGCGCCCGGATCGCCTTGGCCGACAGCGAGGCGGGCAGCATTTCTCCGTCGCTGAAGCGCGGATGGTAGAGATGCCCGATCATCACCGCGTCGAGCAGGCCCTCCTTGGCGAGCACGCGATAGGGATCGAGTTCGACCTCCTGCCAGCTCATCGAAATGTCGGCGAAGCCCTTGTGGCTGTCGGCGCTCGACGATCCGTGTCCGGGAAAATGCTTGGCGACGGTAACGATGCCTGCGTCTCGGTGCGCGCGGATGAAGGCGCGCGCGAACGAAATGACCCGTGCGGGGTCCGAGCCGAAGCTCCGCTCGCGCCCGGCGATCACCGGGTTCGCCGGGTTGAGGTTGAGATCGACCACGGGGCCGAAATTGAGGTTGAAGCCGGAATCGGCGAGCTCCTTGGCCATGGCGGCGTAGAGCTTGAACGCGCTCTCCGGCGTTGCATAGCTCGGGTTCTGCCCCACATCGCGCGCCGACGGGAAATAGCTGTGCCCGTTCTCGCGCGACAGCCGCTGCACCTTGCCGCCCTCCTGATCGACGGCGATGAACGGCACCGGCTGCGAGCGGGCGTTGCGCAGGAAGGCGGTGAGCGCGGTGATCTGCTGCGGCGAGCGGATGTTCTCGGGGTAGAGCACGACCCCGCCGATCGTGCCGCTGCCGATCTCGTCGCGCACGGAAAGAACCCCGGCGTCGCTCGTCTCGGTGCCGGCGAAGCCCACCATGATCATCTGTCCGATCATGGCATCGAGCTTTGTGGCGTCGGTTTCGGGCGCGGCGATCGCGCTGCCGAAAAGAGCGGCGCTCGCCGCAAGAAGCGCCAGCAGAGCGGGCAGCTTGGACCGGGACAAAGGCAAAGGCGGCGGGACCCCGTAAGGCGGCGCGTATCGTCCCGCCTTGTACAAGCGACAAAAGGAAAAATCTATGACGCGGGCCCGAAAGGCCCGGCGAGGCCGAAATTTCGGCGTGGGGAACGCGCCGGCCCGAGGCTCATTTTGTCATGATTGTGATTACACTGTGAGCCCCGCCTCGGTTACCTCCATGCAGGGAACGCCCATGGTCATCACCCGTCCTTCGCTTGCCCGTCTTGCCCTTGCCGCCGCGGTCTTCGCCTTGCTCCCGCTCGCGGCCTCGCCAGCTTCCGCCAAGAAGAAGCCGCCAGAGCCCGCAGTCGAGGAGAACGCCGCGGACCTCGTCTTCGCCAAGAGCTTCGTCGGCAAGACCTATGACGACGAACTCGACATCGAGGGATGGGAGGATTTGGGCGGGGGCCTCGTCTCCCCTCCGGTTTATGTGCACGAATACCGGCGCGAGGACGGCGCCCTCCTCGTCCTGACCAGCAAGGAGACCACCCCGCAAAAGGGCGACATGCCGGGAAGCTATGTCGTGCTCGACGCGCTTATCGTGAGCAAGCTCCGCCCGGATGCCGTGCTGTCGGTCGCCTGCGTGCAGGGCGCCGACCAGACCTTGCGCTTCATCGGCGAGGCCAGGGGCAGCGATCAGAAGGAATGGTGGACCGACGTCAGCCGCGCCTGGGAGATTTCGCTCGAGACCGGCGCCATCACCCCGATCAAGCCGAAAGGCGTCAAGTGCACCAACCCGACGTTCTGAGGACCGCATGAAGGCGAAGCTCAAGGATCGCGTCATCGCCGAGAGCGACGATATCGTCGAGGAAGGCGGCTATGCCTACTTCCCGAGCGCGCAGGTGCGGGTCGAGCTGCTCGAGAAGGCGGAGAAGACCGCATCCGATCTCGAATGCCCGCACGGCGTTCAGTTCTACCACGTGGTGATCGACGGCGTCCGCCACGAGCGTGCCGCCTGGCGCTACGAGGCGCCGCGGCCCTCGATGCGCCACACGGCCGGCCGCTTCGGTTTCTGGGGCGAGGTCGAGGTCGGCTAGACAGCGGGAGGCCGAACCATGGATCGCGCGCTGTTCGTCGTGACCTTCCTTGCAGCCCTCGGCGCAGGCGTGAACGGCGGGCTCTTCTTCGCCTTCTCGGTCTTCGTGATGAAGGCGCTTGGCCGCATCGCGCCGGCTTCCGGCATCTCAGCCATGCAGTCGATCAACGTCGCCGTCCTGAACCCTGTGTTCTTCGCGGCCTTCTTCGGCACGGCCGCCCTCTCCGCTCTCGCCTTGATCGCGGGATTCATGACCTGGTCCGCTGCCGGCGCGCGCTATCTGGC
>NZ_DASRGO010000193.1:0-15262 GCF_035650995.1 Methyloceanibacter sp.
GAGGATCATCAGCCCGATGGCTTCGAGCCTGCGGTGCGGATGGGCGTCGCGGTGAATGAAGTGGCGGGGCCGAGTCATGGGACGCGTTTTGTGCACCACTCTTTGCCAAAAGGCCAACGGCCGATAAGGTCGGCGCGAGCGCGCATTGCGCTCGCTCGCGCACGGAGGACGGAGTGGCTGACATTCGCGCCATATGCGCCATCGGCCTAAGCGGCCAACTCGGCTTGAACGGCAGGCTTCCCTGGGAAGGCAACAAGGGACGCGAATATGTTGCCGATGTGGCGCGCTTCTTCGAAGTGACGCGCGGCCACGTGATCATCGCCGGCCCTGCAACCATCGCGTCGATCCCCGCCTTCGCCTACGAGGACCGCACCATCTGCGAGATTCGCTCGAACCAGCACCCCGAGGAGGTGCTTGCCTGGTTCCCCGACCGCGTCGTCTTCGTGGGCGGCGGCCCGCCGGTGTGGGAGGCCTACGCCCCCTATATCCGTCACTGGGACATCACCAGGCTCCCCTATGATGGGGAAGCCGACCGCTGGTTCGATCCGAGCTGGCTCACAGCCTCGCCCAAGACGGCGAAGCCCTAGGGCATGTGCCGGCATTGGCAATTGCGAAAGCATGGCGCTGAGAAAGGGTAGAGAAGCGGAGCGGATTTCCCTAGTCTCCGAGGCGAGACCCGATGTCGTTTGGGCGCAGCCCTGGAGACGGACATGGGTAAGAACGCGAACAAGTCGGCCGCGGCGGCCGCGATTCTCCTGATCGCCATCGCCTTCGGCGCCACCGCCATCGCCGCCGCGGGCGCCACCAAGGACGAGGCGGTGGCGATGGTCAGGAAGGCCGTTGCCGCCATCAAGGCGGAAGGCTCCGACAAGGCCTATGCCGAGATCAGCGACCCCAAAGGGCCTTACGTCGACCGCGACCTCTACGTCGTCGTCTACGCGCTCGACGGCCTGGTGATTGCGCACGGTGCCGACAAGAAGCGCATCGGCACCAACCAGATCAACGACAAGGACGTCGACGGCAAAGCGTTCGTGAGGGAACGTCTTGAGCTTGCCAAGACGCATGACAGCTTCTGGCAAAGCTACAAATTCCTCAATCCGGTCACAAAAAGGGTCGAGCCGAAGCAGATGTATTGCGAACGGCTCGAACAGACGGTCGTCTGCGGCGGCGTCTATCAGCCCTGAAATCGCCGCCCGCACAGGGACATGCGGGTGTAGACGCCCGCAATCAATTAACTGTTTCGCTTTAGGACAGCGAACGGTACCATCGGCGGCCGGGCGGGCTCTGGCCGGGCACTCCATCCTGCCCCCGGAAAATCTCATTTCCACGCTATTCCATCCCCACATGCGCCCGCGGACGACTGAAGGAGGTCGCCATAAAGAACGTCGGAGAAGAAGCATTCACCGCCGAGCAGATCGGCTGGCGGTTTGCTTTGGGGACGGTGCTGATCATCGGGGGCTACGGCGCCTGGTCGCTCATTCCCGTCATCATCGAGGCGGATCTCGCGCCGAGCGTGAAGGCGGCTCTGTCCGGCCTGATCGGGGCGACGCCGTTTCTCACCAAGGTCGTGGCGGTCGCGCTGATGGGGCGCCCGGCCTACAATTTCCTCAAGCGCACCGCCTTCCAATACCTGCGCAAGGCCGCCGGACGCGCTCAGGACTAGCGGCAACTTTTAGCAAAATGCTTTGGAGCGGCCCTGGACTTCTCGGCAGGCCGCATGGACTTTGACGGCGCGCCCGGGTTAAATCCCTCGGGGTCAGCAAGGGAGGTTGAGACGTGATCAAGACGGTCTTTGCAGGAATGCTCGGAGCCGCCGCGCTCCTCTTCGTCGGTCAGCCGGCCAAGGCCGACTGGCTGTGCGGACCTGATCAGTGCGTGTGGGTGACCTACACGGTCGTCGACGTGCCGGCCTATGCGGTCACCTGGGGTCCGCCGGCCAATCCGTCCTGCTTCTGGAAGCAGGGCATCTTCGGGCGCTGGAAATATATCTGCCCGTAGAGCAAGCACTCGTTGCCAGGCAAGAGCTCCGGCTCGGCCATGTGCCGGCGGGCAGCCTTGCGTGCCTGAGACTCATCATGCAATCAGGGAATGAGGTTAGGTCATGAAGTGCAAAGTCACCATGGCTGCAGCGGCGTTTGCCGTGCTCGCGGCCGCCGTCGGTCTGTCCGGTCCGGCCGAGGCCGGCAGCTGTCAAATGGTCCGGGCCAAGGGGTTCGCCGGGTCTTTGTCCAAGGCCACGCTCTACGCCCAAGCCGATCTCAAGCAGACGGCCAAGGCGATGAAGAGCAAAGTGAAGTCGGCGACGACAAGCTGCCAGAGGGTCATGGGCGGAAACTACTACTGCAAGATCGATGCGGTGGTCTGCCGCAAGTAGTCCCCGCGAAGCATTGCGATGTCTCGGGCGCCGGGCAGACCCGGCGCCCTTTTCTTGCCCGCACGGCTGCCGGCGAAGTTTCGGGCGCCTTTCGCGATGTCAGGCGTTGCCGTGCGACGTCATGGCGCCGATTTGCGTATCGATCTCGATAATGGCGGCGCGCAGCTGCTCCAACTGCTGATTGGTGTCGGCCGCCGGGATGCCCTCTTGCGGCACGATGGTGATGCCAGGCATGTAAAGCGCGGTTTGCAAAGATTCGAGCTCGGCGATCTGGCGCTCGAGTTCGGCGCGTCGTGCCTTCAAGGCTTCGAGGTCGTCCATCATCGATCAGCTCCCGATCTGACGCGAGCGGAGTCGGACGCGATTGGTGAGCCCGATGGGATTCGAACCCATGACCCCTTGATTAAAAGTCAAGTGCTCTACCGGCTGAGCTACGGGCTCCTCGCCGCGACATATGGGCCGCTCGGTGCCACGAGGTCAATATTCGCCCGCTTCCGTCAAAAAGGGGCTAAAAACGCCGTCGCTTGCTGGGAGCGGTTTCAGTAAGCTCGCGCGGCGCCAAAAACGGAAATAATCGGGGGGAAACGCGGTCATGACCGACAGCAAGCGCAAACTGCCGCGGCGCGCGGGCGCCGAGCCAGGCCGGGGATCCCAGAGCCGCGGCAGGCGATCGGTCAGTCTCTTCGCGTATTGGCCCCGCCTTCTGTTCATCCTCCCGGTGGCCCTGATTCTGTGGGTGCCGTCCTACAACCGGGTCGAGCCCGCTCTTGGCGGCATTCCCTTCTTCTATTGGTACCAGCTTGCCCTGATCCTTGCAGGCGCCGCGCTCGTTTTCATCGTCTACCGGCTCGAGACGCGGGTGACCGGCGTTGTCCCGCGCGCGGGGGATTCCGTCGATCCTGGCGCAACGGGGGACGTGCTGTGAGCCTCAATCTTCCGGCAACGGCCGTTTTCGTTGTCCTGTTCCTGCTCGTGACCTGGCTTGGCTTCGTCGCCGCGCATTGGCGGAAAGCCGATCTCAATCAGCTGCACGAATGGGGGCTCGGCGGGCGGCGCTTCGGTACGGTCGTCACCTGGTTCCTGCTCGGCGGTGACCTCTACACGGCCTACACCTTCATCGCCGTGCCGGCGCTTGTCTTCGGAGCGGGGGCCTTCGGCTTCTTCGCCGTCCCCTACACGATCCTGATCTATCCCTTTCTCTATCTCGTGTTCCCGAGGCTCTGGGTGGTCGCGCGCGAGCGCGGCCACGTGACGGCGGCCGACTTCGTGCGTGACCGCTTCGGCAGCCGCATGCTCGCGCTCGCCGTGGCGCTCACCGGCATCATGGCGACGATGCCCTATATCGCGCTCCAGCTCGTCGGCATGGAGGTGGTGATCGGCGCGCTCGGCTTTCCCACCACGGGCTTCGCCGGCCACCTGCCGCTCATCATCGCCTTCATCGTACTCGCGGCATTCACCTATACGAGCGGCCTGCGCGCGCCCGCGCTCATCGCCGTGGTGAAGGACACGCTGATCTTCATCACCATCTTCGCGGCGCTGGTGATCATTCCGGCGAAGCTTGGCGGCTACGGGGCGATCTTTTCGGCGGTGCCTCAGGATAAGTTGACCCTCCCCGCTGCCACGGCGGAGAATTTCGGCAAGCAGAGCGCCTATGTGACGCTCGCACTCGGCTCGGCGCTCGCGCTTTTCCTCTATCCTCATGCCATGACCGGCATCCTCAGCGCCTCGAGCGGCGGCGTGATCAGGCGGAACGCGGCTTTGCTTGCAGCCTATTCGTTCATCCTCGGGCTGATTGCTCTCCTCGGCTACATGGCGATTGCGGCCGGCGTGGATAAGGATCCGGCCTTCGCCGCGGGCTTTGCCCAATACGGTGCGAACTTCTCGGTGCCGGCGCTGTTCCTCGCCTCGTTCCCGTCCTGGTTCGTGGGGGTGGCCTTCGCGGCCATCGCCATCGGTGCGCTCGTTCCTGCCGCGATCATGTCGATCGCCTGCGCCAATCTCTATACCCGCAACCTCTACAAGGAGTTCATCAAGCCCGATTGCAGCGAGGCCGAGGAAGCGCGCATGGCCAAGATCGTCTCGCTCGTGGTGAAGGTCGGCGCGGTGGTCTTCATCATCGCTATTCCGCAAGCCTACGCCATCCAGCTCCAGCTCCTCGGCGGCATCTGGATCATCCAGCTTCTTCCCGCGATCCTGCTCGGCCTCTTCGGCCGCGGCTTCAATGCGACGGCGCTCTTGATCGGCTGGGCGGCAGGCACCGCGCTCGGCACCTACATGGCGGCGACCCAAGGCTTTACCTCGTCGGTCTTCCCGCTCACGATCGGCGAGGTCACCATTCCGGGCTACGCCGCGCTATATTCCGTGGCGGTCAATTTCCTCGTCGTCCTGCTGCTGACGCCCGTGCTCGATCTCGTTTGCAAGCGCGCCGGCGTGGCGGCGCCGCGGTGAGCGAAGCCGAGGCGTGGCGTGAGGTCACGCGATGCTCGACCCGTCCGCAATTCCCCGGTAGGTTGAGCAACGGCGAGTCAGAAAAAAGGCTCCGAGAGGGAGGGAAGAATGGCAAACGACAATCAGTCCAGCCGGACATTTCTCGCGATTGTCCTGGGAGGCATCGTGCTCGCCCTCGTGATCGCAGCCTATTTCATGTACGGACACAAGGGCGAGACCGACGTCAAGGTCCAGCTCCCGCCGACCGCTGAGCAGCCGGGCGAGGCGACGCCGCCCGCCGAGACGCCCCCCGCCGCCGACACCGCGCCATCCGACACTCCTGCCGCCGAAGCGCCTGCCGACGAGGAGCCGACCGAGGAACCGTCCGAGCCTCCCGCCGAGGAATCGATGCCCCCCGAGGGCCAGCCCGGCGAGACGCCACCACCGCCTCAGAATTAGCGTTGGCCAAGCCCATCGTGGCGGAGGAGGAGGGGCCGAAAAAGAAGAGCCCCGGCGCGGGGAGTGCCGAGGCTCGTACGCATTACACAGAACGCACTACCTACCCAGACCGAACATAACTGGGCATATGCAGAATGCCTTGTGGCTATGGCAGTTTTTTGACGATTCCTTGTCAAACAACAAGGATTTGCACCCCTGAACTCACCCTCTCTCGCCCGCGCGGCAGACCGCTCACGGTCGAGCCTTGCCGGCAAGTCTTGTGCGGCGCCCCAGGCCATGCACAATGAACGGAATTTCGGCCGGCGGGCCGAAGCTCGCTGAGGATGCTACGATGCGCTGGCGCGGCGGCAGAGAAAGCCAGAATGTCGAAGACCGTCGCGATGAAAGCGGCGGGTTTTCCTTTCCGGGCGGCGGCGTCGCCTTTCCGAGCGGCGGCGGCTCGGGCCGCGGCGGTGGCATCGGCATCATCGGAATTCTCATCATTCTCGCCTTGATGTGGTTCTTCGGCATCGACCCAACCGTGCTCATGCAAGGGGGACCGGGCGGCGAGGGCAATTTCCCCGATATTCATCTGCCGCAACAGGCTCCCAACGCCGGCGAAGAGACCGCCCCCGGGCCGCAAGGCCCCCCGATCGAGCATCCCAAGACAACGAGCGAGGACGACCTCAAGCAGTTCGTCTCGGTGGTTCTCGCCGACACCGAGGACGTATGGCAGGACATCTTCCGCCGCTACGGCGAGACCTATAGCGACCCCAAGCTCGTGCTCTATTCGGGATCGATCCGCTCGGCCTGCGGCACCGGCATGGCGGCGATGGGGCCGTTCTACTGCCCCAACGACGAGAAAGTTTATATCGACCTCGAATTCTACCAGGAGCTGAAGGACCGCTTCCGCGTGCCCGGCGACTTCGCCCAAGCCTATGTCATCGCGCACGAGATCGGCCATCACGTGCAGAAGCTGCTCGGCATCATGGATCAGGTCCAGGCCGTCCAGCAGCGGATGGACCAGACCGACGCCAACGCCATTCAGGTACGGGTCGAGCTACAGGCCGATTGCTTCGCCGGCATCTTCGCCAACCACGCCCAGGAGAGTAAGAACATCATCGAGCCCGGCGATATCGACGAGGCGCTCAACGCGGCAAGCGCCATCGGCGACGACAAGATCCAGAAACAGACGCAAGGCTACGTCGTTCCGGACGCCTTCACTCACGGCTCGTCCGCCCAGCGCGTGCGCTGGTTCAAGAGGGGCTATGAGAGCGGCAAGCTCGAAGCCTGCGACACCTTCAACACCGACCAGCTTTAAGGGGAACTTTTGGCCGGTTTTCCGCCTTCTGGGACCGGCGCTCCAGCGGGCGATTGTACGGCGCGCCGTTGAGAGCGTAGTCTGTTGCCTGCAACAAGATTCGCTGAAGCGAACTCAAAGAGGCGGCGGGGGATCTGAGACGTGCGCCGAGCGCATCGGCTTTGGCTATGCCTATTTGCCGCGCTGATACTCGGTGCGAGTGAGCGTTCCGCACGTCCCCAAAACGAAGACGTCATCGTCATCGGCGCCGCCGTCTCGCTGACCGGAAAATTTGCCCAGAACGGCGTCAACACAAAGAACGGCTACGACCTCGCCGCCCGCAAGATCAACGAGAACGGCGGCATCAAGATCGGCTGCAAGAGCTTTAGGATCGTGCTGCGCTACTACGACGACGAGTCGATGCCTGCGCGCGGCATCGAACTTGCCGAGCGCCTCATCAGCCAGGACGGGGTGAAATTCATGCTCGGGCCTTACAGCTCGGGCTTGACCAAGGCGATCCTGCCCGTCGTCGAGAAGCACAAAGTACCAATGATCGAGGCGAACGGCGCCGCCCGCGAGCTGTTCACCAAAGGCTATCGCTATGTCTTCGCCGTGCTGTCGACCTCGGACCAGTACCTCGCGCCGGCGATCGATCTCGCCGCCGAGCACGCCGCCGACCTCGGCAAGACGCCCGAAAGCCTCCGCGTCGCCATCGTCATGGAAAACGATCCGTTCGCCCAGGATGTGCGCGCCGGCGTTCTCGACGGCGTGCAGCGCTACGGCATGCAGGTCATCATCGACGACCAGTTCCCGCCCGAGCTCAACGACATGTCGATGACGCTGACCAAGATTAAAGTGCTCAAACCCGACGTGCTTGTGGTCTCGGGCCAGGAGACGGGGGCGCTGACCGCGATCACCCAGATTGATGCGATGAAGGTCTATGTGCCGATCCTGGCCATGACCCATTGCGATTCGGCGCAGATTGCCGAGAAGCTCGGGGAGGCCGCGGAATACGCCTTCTGCGCCCACCAATGGCACGAGACGCTGGGCTACAAGGACGAGGTCTTCGGCTCGGCGGGCGACTTCGCCAGGCTCTTCCAGCAGACTTACGGCTATCGAGTCCCCGACCAGGCGGCGGAATCGGCGGCGGCGGTGCACGTCTATGCCGACGCTCTGGCGCGGGCCCAAAGCCTCGATCCGGAGAAAGTACGCGACGCCATAGCGGCGACCGAGCTCGAGACTTTCTACGGCCCGGTGAAATTCGACGGCAGCGGCCGCAACGTGGCGAAACCCATGGTTCTTACCCAGGTGCGGCACGGCGAATATGTCGTGGTTTCTCCCGCCCGCTGGGCGACCGACAAGCCCATCATCCCAAGGCCCCCGCGCTAGCATCGCTGATATGAGCGGCGTGCCGATCGCTGGACGTTTTGGTCAAGGCGATTAGAGCGAGTCGCCGGCGTAGACCGTGGCTTCGCAGGGCTGCGACGCCTTCTTGAACAGCGCGCAAGCTTGGTTGGCCTCTGCCGCGCTGGCGAAGGGCCCCGCGATCAGCCGCCACTTCTTGTCGGGCGCGAGCACGCGGCGCGGCTGAAGCCCGGCAACGAGCGCCGCGTGATTGGTGAGGAAGGTGCGCCACAGGGGCCGAAGCGCATCCTGCTTCGCCACGGTGCCGATCTCGATGCCGTAGCGGGTGCTGCCGTCATTGGCTGTCGGCGGCAAGGCCACCGGATCGAGCGCCGCCGTCTCGGTCGCAGCCGGCGGCGTCGGCGAGGCCGCGCCGGCTGCCTCAGCCGCCGAGGGCGAAGACGCCTGGGACGGAGCAGGGGAGGATACGTTGCCGTCTGGCTGGCTCTCGACGGGTGGCACCTCGGCCTCCGACACCGTCACGGGCGGAGGCATCTTGCTTTTGCTCTCGGAATCGTCAGTTGCGGCCTCCGAGGCGGTGACGGGAGGTTGAGTCGGAGCGGCCGTTGGTTTGGGTTCGGCCGGCTTGGCCTCGGCCGGCTTGGGTTCCGCTGCGGCAACGGCCGCGGGAGCGGAGGCCGGCGTATCGGCAGGCTTGGCCTCGGCCGGCTTGACGACCGGCTCAGGCTTCTCGGGCGGCGGCGGCGGGGTGATCGCCGGCGCAGCGACCACGGCCTCAGGCTTCTTCGGGGCTGGCGTCGCCGCCACCGAAGCGTGCGAAGCTTCAGGCTGGGCCTGGGTGGGAGCTTGAGCGGTCGAAGAGGCAGAGGGGGTGGTCGCCTCGGCCTCAGGCTTGTGCCCGGTCAATTCGGCCACCTGTTGCGACAGCTCGTGCAGCGTCTGCTTGATTTCGGCAAGCTCCTTGTCGCGCGCTGCGAGCACGTCCGAAAGCTGCTCGGCCGTCAGCGAGGAGGAAGAGGCCGCGGACAACGCCGAGGTGGCATCGCCGAATGAACCGCCGATGGCAGCAGTCTGACCCCCAAGCGCCGCGGGGTTGGTGAAAAGGGTGAAGAGGTAGAGTCCCGAGACCGCTCCAAGCGCGATCCAGAAGACGGCGAGCACGCCCTTTGCCTTGTTGCTACCCTCGCTTCGGCGTCGTCTCAGCATCGGCTCGAAGCCTCCCGTCCTTGAAAATCCGGCCCAAAAACGACCTCAATAAGGCTATTTGCGTCGCTTTCCCACCCGCGATTCACCGAGATTGACTCCCTGGGCTCTCTCCGTCAATTCGCCGCGGGAACGCCTTGCGAGGAACCGAAGCGGGGTTATGGCTCTTATCGGCGCTTTGGACTAGACAGGTCGCCGCCGGCCAGTGCGGCCGGCGCGATTCGGCCGGCTCGCGGCTTCGATCGACCCCGAAGGGTAGCCTAAAGATAGGAATGCGCCGTGTTGCCTTTGATCGCGAGCGGGCCGGAAAGGCATGGTCTTTGCTCGATCCTTGCGGCGTAGCCCTGAGCGTAATCTGGCAGCGGTCCAACACGTCATGACGGAAACCTCTTCTCTCGCCATCATCCTCGCCGCCGGCAAGGGCACGCGGATGAAATCGGCCCTGCCCAAGGTGCTGCATAAGCTCGCCGGCGCGCCGATGATCGCACACGTGCTCAGCGCGGCCGAAGCCGCCGCTATCGGCAAGCTCGCGCTCGTCGTCGGCCCCGGCATGGACGACGTGGCGCAGGCCGCGATCACTCTCAACCCTAAGCTCCAGGTCTTCGTGCAGCCGGAGCAACAGGGAACCGCCGATGCGGTGAAGGCGGCGCGCTCCGCCGTCGAGGACTTCAAGGGACATGTGCTCATTCTCTATGGCGACACGCCGCTCCTGAGGCCCGAGACGCTGAATGCCGTCGAGGCCGAGCTTGCCGCCGGCGCCGATCTCGTGGTCATCGGCTTCGAGGCCGAAAACCCGACCGGCTACGGCCGCCTTCTGCTCGACGACAGGGGACGGCTGATCGCCATCCGCGAAGAGAAGGACGCTTCCGATGAGGAACGCGCGCTCACCCTCTGCAACTCCGGCATCATGGGCTTCCGTTCGGGCAAGAGCTTGCTCGGTCTCCTCGGCCGCATCGGCAAGAACAACGCCAAAGGCGAGTTCTACCTGACCGATGCCGTGGCTCTCGCCGCCGGCGACAAGCTCGAAACGAGAATCGTGTTGTCGAGCGGCGCCGAGGTGCTCGGGGTCAATTCGCGCGCCGAATTGGCCGAGGCCGAGACCGCCATGCAGCAGCGCTTGCGCGCGCGCGCGATGGCAGGCGGCGCCACCATGATCGCGCCGGAGACGGTATTCCTGAGCCACGACACCAAGATCGGCAAGGATGTTCTGATCGAGCCCAACGTGTTCATCGGCGAGGGCGTCACCATCGCCGACGGCGCGGTCATCAAGGCCTTCTCCCATCTCGATGGGGCAAGCATCGGTGAAGGCGCGACGGTAGGGCCCTTCGCGCGGCTGAGACCCGGAGCCGACCTCGCCAGGAACGTGCATGTCGGCAATTTCGTCGAGATCAAGAAAGCCGAGATCGCCGAAGGCGCCAAGGTCAATCACCTCACCTATATCGGCGATGCGAGCATCGGCGCGCGCGCCAATATCGGCGCCGGCACCATCACCTGCAACTACGACGGCTTCGGCAAGTACCGGACGGAGATCGGCGCCGGCGCCTTCATCGGCTCGAATTCCTCTTTGGTCGCTCCTGTAAGGATCGGCGAGGGCGCCTATATCGGGTCGGGCAGCGTCATCACCAAAGATGTCGAGCCCGACGCGCTCGCTCTCACGCGAGCGCCGCAAGAAGAGCGCAAGGGATGGGCCAAGCGCATGCGCGATGAGCGCGGCAAACATGCCAAGGACCGCGGAAACAAAGGGACATAGCTCGTGAATTGCGGCGTTGGATTTCGCCCTTTAGCTAATTGCAGGGTTAGGCGGGAGTAGGGGGCGATGTGCGGGATCGTTGGCATTCTCGGCAAGGGACCGGTCGCAGAACAGCTTGTCGACGCGCTCAAGCGTCTTGAGTATCGCGGCTACGATTCGGCGGGCGTCGCCACCGTCGATCACGGACATCTCGATCGACGCCGCGCCGAAGGGAAGCTCCGCAATCTCGAGCAACGCCTCAAGACCGAGCCGCTGATGGGCTCGACCGGCATCGGCCACACGCGCTGGGCGACGCACGGCAAGCCGAGCGAAGCCAACGCCCACCCCCATATGACCGATCTCGTGTCGGTCGTGCACAACGGCATCATCGAGAATTTTCGCGCGCTGAAGGCCGAGCTTCAGGCGCAAGGCGCGGTGTTCACCTCCGACACCGATACCGAAGTCGTCGCCCATCTCATCACGCGCGAGCTTAAGGCGGGCGCCGATCCGGTGCGCGCCACGTTCAATGCGCTGAAGCGGCTAGAAGGCGCGTTTGCCCTCGCCATCATCTTTGCCGGCTACGATGACCTCATGATCGTGGCGCGCCAAGGCAGCCCGCTCGCCATCGGCCTCGGCGACGGCGAGGTGTTCGTGGGCTCGGACGCGATCGCGCTCGCCCCGTTCACCGACGCCATCTCATATCTCGACGACGGCGACTGGGCGGCGCTGACGCGCAAGGGTATCGCCATCCGCGACCGCGACGGCAAAGCGGTCGAGCGGCCCATCACCCGCTCGCAGGCCAACGCCCTCGTCATCGACAGGGGCAACTACCGTCACTTCATGGCCAAGGAGATCCACGAGCAACCCGAGGTGATCGGACACACGCTCGCGGCCTATCTGGACCTCGCCACCGGTCGCGTCGATATTCCGGCGCTTCCCTTCGACCTTGCCACCTTGCAGCGGCTGTCGATCTCAGCCTGCGGCACCGCGTTCTATGCCGGGCTCGTCGCCAAATACTGGTTCGAGCGCTGGGCCAAGCTCCCGGTCGATGTCGATATCGCCTCGGAGTTCCGCTACCGCGAGACGGCGCTGCCGCCGGGCGGCGCGGCGCTCTTCATCTCGCAGTCGGGCGAGACCGCCGACACGCTCGCTTCGCTCCGCTATTGCCGGGCCCACGGCCAGCACGTCGTCTCGGTGGTCAATGTGCGCGAGTCGACGATCGCGCGCGAATCCGACGCCATCCTGCCGACGCTGGCGGGACCCGAGATCGGGGTGGCATCGACCAAGGCCTTCACCTGCCAGCTCGCCGTGCTCGCTTGTCTTGCCGTTGCCGCCGGTAAGGCGCGCGGCGTCATCGGGCCTGAACTCGAGACGGAACTGGTACAGTCGCTCGCCGAGGTGCCGCGCCACATGGCGAGCGTGCTCCGCGACGAGCGCCCCTACGAGACGCTGGCGCACAATCTCGCCAAGGCCCGCGACGTGCTCTATCTCGGGCGGGGCTTAAGCTATCCGGTCGCGCTCGAAGGCGCTCTCAAGCTCAAGGAGATCTCCTATATCCATGCCGAAGGCTATGCCGCGGGCGAGCTGAAGCACGGCCCCATCGCGCTCATCGACGAGAACATGCCGGTCATCGTCATCGCCCCGCGCGATGACCTGTTCGACAAGACCGTGTCCAACATGCAGGAGGTCGCCGCGCGCGGCGGCAAGCTCATCCTGGTGAGCGATGCCGATCCCGCAAGCACCGGCTGTGCCGTCACCACCCATCTCGCGGTCCCTCCGGTTCACCGCTTTGCGACGCCGCTCGTCTACGCGTTGCCGGTTCAGCTGATTGCCTACCACACCGCCACCTTCATGGGCACCGACGTCGATCAGCCGCGAAATCTCGCAAAATCCGTCACGGTGGAATAGACTTAAGCCTCGGATTTGCCCGATTTCTTTGCTTGACCAAAGACATGGCGGATCATCGGAAGTCTTTCCGGCCGCGCCGAACTGTATTGGGCGCGGCGTTTATGCTTGTCGCTTCGGTTCTTCCGGCGGCCGCCGAGGATGCGGGGCTGAAGAACGGCGCCGCGGCGCTCAGCGCCGGCAAATACGATAACGCCGTGCGCATGTTGTCTTCCACCGTCAACTCGGACAACGCCACTCCGGCCGACGCGGCGAGGGCGCTCTATCTGCGGGGCATTGCCTATCGCAAGCTCGGCCAGTCGGCCCGCGCCATTTCCGACCTCGGCGCGGCGATCTTCCTCGGCCTTCCCGAGGAGGATCGCGTCAAGGCGTTGGTCAATCGCGGCCTTGCCTATCAAGCGGCGGGACTTGCAAGCCAAGGCGAGGCCGAGATCGCGCAAGCGCGCAAGGCGGGCGGCAGCGGCGTGGTCGATCAACTGATCGCCGAGGGCGGCGGGTCGACGGCAGGCGCTGCCTCGGTCGCCGCCTTCTCCACCTCTGTCACGCCGGAACAGCAAGGCTACGGCTCCAACGCCCAGGCGGCGGCAACCTCCGATGCACCGCCGCGCACGGCGAGCGCCTCGGGGCAGTGGACAACAACGGCGAACTCCGAGACGGGTGGCGAAAGCGCAAGCGGAAATCGCGTGAGCCGCTGGTGGGGCTCGCTGACCGGCTCATCTTCCTCCTCGGAATCGGCGAGCGCCCCGGCACCCGAAAGCGCGCCCCCGCCGGCGAGCGCAGTGGCCAAACCCCCGGCAGCGCCAAGCACGGGGTGGGGTGCCCAGACGCAAGCAGGCGAGGCCGTCGCGGCGGCCACGCCGCCGGCTCCGAGCACCGGTTGGGGCGTTCAGACGGAGCCGACCAATGCGGCCCCTAGCAAACCCGCTCCTGCAGAGGGCCCGCCGCCGAAAGCGCCGAGCACGGGATGGGGCGCTCAAACGCAAGGCGGCGAAACCGTGGTGGCAAGTGACGCGACCCCGAGTCAGAGCCGGTTCAGCCGCTGGTTCTCGCGGACGGCAGAGGCCGATCAGGCCGCGCCCCCACAGCCCGCGCCGGCGTCGGGAGGGAGCGGCGGCTTCCAGTTGCAACTCGCCAATAGCCGCTCCGAAGCGGAGGCGCAGGCGCTGTGGAAGCAGGTAGCGAGCGCCAATGCCGCGCTCTCGGGCAAAGCGCCCCGGATCGAGAAAGTCGATATCGGAAATTTCGGCACGTTTTACAGTCTCAAGACCGGACCCTTCCCCGACAAGGCTGAAAGCACTAAGGTCTGCAATGCGCTGAAGCGAAGCGGCGTCGATTGCCTCGTCGTCTCGCCCGACGCGCAGTAATCCTTTTCCGCGCGTCGGATTGTTGCGCGTCGGCGCATCCGTGAGCCCTGCTCGCTGCTGCTATTGACTGCCGCTCCCCGACGCGCTTTCCAGGGCGCCATGACACCAACCGAGAAGACGACCATCGTCCCCAAGCCGCGCGAGGCAAAGTCCGCGCCTGCGGCCGACATCGACCTCAATCTCGAGCAGGAGCCCGCTTCCTCGCATTTCATGGCACGGCTCCGCGGCTATTTCCTTACCGGGCTGATCGTCGTCGGACCCGTCGCCGTCACCATCTACGTGGTGTGGTGGTTCATCAATATGGTCGACGCCTGGGTCAAGCCGCTCGTCCCGCAAACCTATCTGCCCGACACATATCTTCCCTTCCGCGTGCCTGGCGTCGGCCTCATCGTCGGCATCCTCGGGCTGATGGTGGTCGGTGCGCTCACCGCCAATCTGTTCGGCCGCACCATCGTAAGCTACGGCGAGATGATGCTCGACCGCATGCCGGTGGTGCGCGGCGTCTATCGCCTGGTCAAGCAGATCTTCACCACCATCTTCTCCAAGAGCGGCACGTCGTTCAAACGCGTCGGGCTGATCGAGTTTCCCCGCCGCGGACTCTACGCACTCGTTTTTCTTGCCGGAGACCCGCCGCAGGAGGTCGACGAGAAGATCGGCGGCGGCAACCCGCTCATCACCGTGTTCATGCCGAACGGCCCGAACCCGACCACGGGCTTCATCGTGTTCATGCCGGCAAACGAGGTAATCCCGCTCGACCTTCCCGTCGAGGATGCGGCGAAGCTTATCGTGTCGGCCGGTCTTGTCGGCCCCGACCGCCAGCAGGAGGAGCTCCGCAAGCTCGCCAGGTCCAAGTCCGGCAAGCCGGTGCAGGAAGAAGAGCCGGTGGTTTAAGCGTCTTCGCCGTCTATTTTTTCGTCATGCTCGCGACAAGCCTGGCCATGACGGAACTCCGTGGTATGCGCAATCACCCGGCGCGCATCAGCCTGACGGCATCGTCGCGCTCGAAGAGATAGAGCAGGAGCCGCAAAGTCTCGGCCTTTGCACCGGAAAGCTCCGGATCGCGCGCAAGGATGAGCCGCGCCTCGTCGCGCGCCGCTTGCAGCAACAACTCGTGCTCGGGCAGGCTTGCGATGCGGAAGGCGGGGAGCCCGCTCTGC
>NZ_DASRGO010000194.1:0-8182 GCF_035650995.1 Methyloceanibacter sp.
GGCGCTCCGTCGCCTGCGGCGATGCCCCAAGGGATGAACAGACAGGCGACGACGGAGACGTAGACAAGGAGCTTCAGCTCGGCCGACAGGTCAATCAGGGCGAGGTGCCGGCCCGAATATTCGAGCACCATGGCCTCGTGCACCATGGTCAGCTCGAGATGCGTTGCGGGATTGTCGACGGGAATGCGCGCGTTCTCGGCGATCGCCACCATGATCAAGGCGATCAAGGCCATGCCGAGCGAAACGCGCAGACCCTGTTCGCCGGAGGCGAGGTAGCCGGCCATGGTCGAGAGCTGCGTCGAGCCGACGACCAGCGCCAGCGTGAAGACGATCATCAGCATCGCCGGCTCGGCGAGCGAGGCGATCATGACCTCGCGGCTCGAACCGATGCCGCCGAAGCTCGTACCGACGTCGAGGCCAGCGAGCGCGAGAAAGAAGCGCGCGCTGCCCAGAAGCGCGATGATGGCGATGAGATCGGCCGACCAGGAAAAGATCAACCCGGTGGCGAAGGTCGGCACCAGCGAGGCGGCGACCCAGGTCGCGGCGAAGATGAGATAGGGGATGGCGCGAAATAGCCAGGAGGCGTTGTCGGCGAGTACCACCTCCTTGCGCAGCAGCCGCGCGAGGTCGCGGTAAGGCTGGAGTAGAGGCGGCCCTTGGCGCAGGAGGAGATGCGCCTTCACCTTGCGCACGAAGCCCGTCAGGAGCGGAGCGAGCGCCAGCACCAAGAACATTTGCGCAGCCTGCACCGCAAGATCGAGGATCAAGGCCATATTGCGAGCACGAGCAAGAGCCCCACGAGGGCGGCGAAGACGAAGCCGAGATAGCGTCGGATGCTGAGATACTGGAACCGATTGAGGCGGTCCGCGACGTATTCGACGGCACTGGCGACGGGAAGGTAGAGCGTGTCCCAGATGAGGTCGCTCAGTCGCACGGTGATGCGCGCGGGCGCCGGATCGCCCGGCGGCGGCATCTCCACGCGCTCGCTTGCCTGGAAGACAAGTGTACCGAACACGCGGCGGATCGGCTGGGCGAAGCTCGACGCGGTGTATTGCGTAGCGGGGCTGGGGTCGGGATAGCCGCAATCCCACGCCGGCGCGCGGCGCAATTTGTCGGAGGCGAGCCGATGAATGGCGAGCGCCGCGGCGGTGGCGGAAAACACGATGAAGAGGAAGACGAGCAGGCCGTTATAGGAGCTGCGGCTTTCGGCGATCGGAACGGTCGACAGATAGGGCACGTGACGCTGCAGCGGCATGCTGTCACCGACCATGGCCTTTGCCGCCGGAGCGAGCGCATCGATGAAGAAACCCGGCAGGATGCCGGCAAGGAGGCACAGCCCGGCGAGAGTGAACATGGCAGAGAGCGAGAAGTGGTCGGTCTCATGCGCGCGGGCGGCGGGCTCGGTACGCGGGCGGCCAAGGAACGTGACGCCGAAGGCCTTGACGAAACAGGCGGCGGCAAGGGCGGCCGACAGCGCGAGCAGCGCTCCAACCGCCGGCACGATGAATTTCAGCCCCCATGACGGTAGCTGCGGGCTCTGGAGGATGGCTTGAAAGATGAGCCATTCGGAGACGAAGCCGTTCAGCGGCGGCAAGGCCGAGATCGCGACGCAGCCGACGAGAAAGGCGAACGCGGTGAGCGGCATGCGCCGGATGAGGCCGCCGAGATGCTCCATGTCGCGCTCGCCGGTCGAGGCAACCACGCTGCCCGCCCCGAGAAAGAGGAGATTCTTGAACAGGGAGTGGTTGAGCACATGCAGGAGGGCGGCGGTGAAGGCGAGTGCCGCGGCCCAAGCAAGACCGAAGGACTGGAAGGCGAGCGCAAGGCCGAGGCCGATGAAGATGATGCCAATATTTTCCACCGTGTGATAGGCGAGCAGCCGCTTCAGATCGTGCTGCATCAGGGCGTAGAGGACGCCCATCACGCAGGTCAGCCCTGCCAATGCCAGCACCACGATACTCCACCACCAGGACGGGTTGCCGAGCAGATCGAAGGTGACGCGGATGAAGGCGTAGACCGCGACCTTGGTCATGACGCCGCTCAGGAGCCCGGAAACCTGGCTCGGCGCTGCGGGATGCGCCAGCGGAAGCCAAGCATGCAGCGGCACAAGGCCCGCCTTCGACCCGGTCCCGATGAGAACCAGGACCAGCACAAGCGCGGCGAGCGGCGCACTCAAATCGTTGCCGCGAATGGCGCTGAAAGCGTAGGCCCCGTCGGGCCCGGCAAGAAGTCCGAAGGCGAGCAGCAGCGCAAGGGTGCCGAAGCTCGCCATGATGAGATAGACATAACCGGCACGGAGATTCTCTTCGATCTCGTCATGCGCCATGACCAGCGCCCAAGACGAGAGCGACATGAACTCCCAGGTGAAGAGGAAGGTGAAGGCGTCGTCGGCAATGACGACGAGGTTCATGGCGGCGAGAAACAGCGGGTAGAAGGGCAATACGCGCTGCGGCGCGCTCTCGTGCCGGCCGTAACCCAGCGCATAGAAACTTGCCGCCGCGGCGCCAAGATTGACGACGGCAAGAAAGAAGGCCGAGAGCGCGTCGAGCCGGAAATGGGCGCCGAGCCAAGGCAGCCCGAGCGGAAGGGTCAAGGCTTCGTCCGGTGTTTGACCAAGAAGCTGGGCGAGCGCTGCGCAAAGCGCCGCCAGCGAAATCGCGAGCGAGCCGCCGTAAGTGAGAATGCGGCCGCGCGAACCTCCGTTCAGCGGAAGCGACAACGCCGAGAGGATCAGCAGGAGCGCGGCGCAGGTGAGGACAGCGGTCAGCGCCATTGCCGGATCATGCCTTCAGGCGCACGCCGCGCCCGCCGCCCTGGCTCACGGCTCCCACACCGATCAACTCGATGCCCGCTGCGTCGAGCGCTTCGATCAACTTCATGAGCGAGTCGACATTGCCGCGGATCACGCCGTCGCTTGCCTCCATTCGCTGAATCGTGGGAAGCGAAAGGCCAGCCATCTCGGCCAGCTTGCGCTGATCGATTCCAAGCAGAGCCCGCGAAGCCCGCAATTGCGGCGCCGTAATAATGGCTGTCAGCCCCCCTCTCGTTCAGGACCCCGGGCCTTCTGCGATGCGGCTTTGACTCTTAAGGCATATACAAGAAACTATTATTGATGTCTAGTGCATCATAAAGCAAGTTCTGAACATCTGACGCGGTACACGAATGTTGGGTGCGCGCAGGGGGATCCGATCTGGCGAATTTGGTGTCCCGCCAGTTGCGACAGTCCAGGACGTGAGTCGCGTGGGTTATTGGTGATCAGGCCGCGGAAATGCTCAGGGCTTCAGGAGCCTCGCGCCTGCTGTCAAGAGCGCGACGTGCCATAAGAATTGCGCCGTCCAGAGGATCGCTTTGCGGCGGAACGAGAACACGGTGAGCCTGCGCGGGCAGCCAAGGAGTCAAGGGCTCGGCGAGCCCGCCGATCAGGCTTATGGCTGAAGCGCCTCCGACAGCGAGTCTATCGATGATGCGCGCAGCAGCCTCGGCAGTCTCTCGCACCAACTCGACCGCGAGACGGTCCCCGCGCGACGCATACTCGAAGACGAGCGGGGCGAATTCGGCGTACTGCGCCGGCGTCGCCTTTGCGGCGAACGCAACGATCTTGGCCGGGTCGCGTGCATAGCGATCAAGAATGAGGTCTGAGAACTTGGTACGCTCGGCTCGCCCATCGAAAGTCCACAGCGATCGCCGGAGCGCCTCCCGGCCCATCCTTTGCCCGCCCGCCTCGTCAGAAATTTCGGCGCCCCAGCCGCCGACATCGATACGCCGGTCGTCGACGACGGCCAGTCCGCACGACCCGGTGCCGAGGATCACGATGCCTCCATTGCCGCCACGATGGGCGCCGAGCCAGGCAATGTAAGCGTCCGTTGACACCACAGTCGATGCGAAGGAGGTCAGTCCGGCGCGTAGTTGCTCGCATGTGGTCTTCAAGCCGGCGCCGGCAAGGCCGAGCCCAGCGTGGACGCGATGAAGAATGCGCTCGTCTAGACCTGCGGCACGTATGGCGGCCCGAGTTGCGATCCGGATGGATTCTTTGGCCAGATCTAAATCAAGGTGGATATTGGCTGGGCCACCGCTGCCTTCGCCAAGTAAAGTCCCTTCCATGTCGCGAAGGCGGGCCCGGCAAGACGAGGCGCCTCCATCTATTCCGACGAAGAAATACTCAGCCATCGATTATTGGTGAATGCTCACAGCTGGGAAACTGCATGCGGTTACCAGCCTTGATTCTAAATGTCGAGCCCTAACGAAGCACGAACATAGTGAATCCGGCCTCAGCACCAATCTCAGGTCTTTTTGACGCGGGTGTGACCGCCTCTGGGCTTTGTAGGAACAGGGCGAAGACCTTTGGGCGGCAATAAGATTGGCCCTTCTTCCTTGCCTGCAACCCATGTCCCGAGCACCTCGAGGGTATCAGAGCCTAGGGCCACAATGTCGGCACGATACCCAGGACGGAGACCCCCAAGGACGTGCCCGATACCGATAAATTCCGCGGGATTTCGCGAGGCGAAACGCAGCGCATCCTCGACCGGGACATCGAGCATTCGTACGCAATTGCGCACCGCCGAGGCCATGTCGAGCGCCGAACCGGCCAACCTGCCGTCGGGGTTCGCGCATCGGCCGTCGATAACCTCAATTTCGGCCCCGTACAGATCGAAACTCGATCGGCACCCGCCGACCGGCGGCATCGCGTCGGTCACAAGCATCGGCCGAGCCCGGCCCCGTAACGCTAAGCGGAGCATTGCGGGATCCACATGGAATCCATCGACGATCATCCCGAACCACGCCTCGGGCGACTCCAGAGCCGCGGCTATGGGACCCGGCTCTCGGGCAGCGAGAGGTCTCATGGCATTGAAGAGGTGAGTGAAGCCGATGAGCCCTTCCGCCATCGCCGCACGAGTCTCGGCGTAGGTTGCCATCGAATGGCCGAGCGAAACGCGAGTCCCGGACTGCGCGAGCTGGGCGACAAATCCTTTCGGCACCCGCTCGGGGGCCAACGTCACGAGCAGAGTTCCTTTGCGCGGGCCGCAAAGCATCTCGAGGTCTTTGGCGCCCGGTTGGCGCATCAAGCTTGTGTCATGCACGCCCGCTTTTTCCGGAGACAGGAAGGGGCCCTCGAGATGGATGCCGAGCACGCTCGGCGCCTCTCCCACCAAGGATTGGGCCGCGGCGAAGGCAGCAGCCATCTTTGCCGGCGTGTCGGTGATGAAGGTCGGAAGAAGCGCGGTCGTGCCGAATTTGCGGTGGGCCGCGGCGATCGCGAGGATGGCATCGGGCGTCGGCGCGTTATTGAACAAGACGTCTCCGCCGCCATTGACTTGCAGGTCGATGAAGCCCGGTGCGAGCCAAGCCCCAGGGGGCAGCTTACGAACCTCGAGACCCAAAGGGACCTCCGACTGCGCAACGACGCCTGCGACGCGAGAGCCGTCGATCACGACGGCCGCATCCTTGTGCGTCGTCCAACCGTCAAACACGTTGCCGGCGGCGACGGCGTGGCGCTTCGTCTCGCTCATCTCGTCCGGGTGATCTTCCGCAAATGCCTCGGTTGGTCGATGTCGACGCCGCGGCGCTGGGCGAGACGAATAGCCAGCGCGTAGAGGCTTTGGATCAGGCATACGGCGTCGGTATCAGGATGGTCGAAAGCAAGTATCGGCAGTTGCCCGCTCTTTCCGCTGCTGTTTTCGGCGACGAGCACCGATGCGCTCTTGCGGCGGAGATCGGCGACGAGCTCCGCCAGGATCGCACCTGACGCGTCCGCCGGCATGAGCACAAGGAGCGGATAGCCGCTGGAAACCAAAGCGATCGGACCGTGTTGGAACTCGGCGCCGCTGAACGCCTCAGCATGAATGTTGCAGACCTCCTTCAGCTTCAAGGCGGCTTCCTGCGCGATGGCGAATGTAGGTCCGCGGCCCAACGTAGCGAGACTCTGCGCGCTGGCGAGCGCGCCCACGCCTTCCCCCCAATCCAGATCAGCGGCCGAGGCCAGACGGTCGGGGAGGCGATGAAGGGCCGCAGTCAGCTCGGGGTCACTGGCCCAAACCGCAACGAGGCTCAGCAGAGCGGCGAGGGAGGCGACGAACGTCTTGGTCGCCGCTACGCTCAACTCCTGTCCTGCCTCCATCGACAGGATAATGTCGCATGCCGAGGCGAGGGGACTTCTTGTGTCGTTGACCAGCGCCACCGTGAGCGCGCCCGAATCCTTCGCCCGGCATGCGGACTCGATGAGATCCTCGCTGCGGCCGGATTGCGAGATGGCCAGGAACAGTTGACCGTCCAGCCGCAAGCCCTTCCGGTAAACAGACATGATGCTCGGGGCCGCGTCGGCGACCGGGATGCCGAGATATCGCTCGATGAGGTATTTGCCGAAGGTCGCGGCGTTCGCCGAACTGCCGCGAGCGCAAGTCACCACGACGCGCGGCGGCTTCTGTCCCAACAAGGCGACGAGCTCCGCGAGCGGGCTGGCGAGCGTCTCGGCTTGACGGCGCACGACCTCTGGCGCTTCGCGGAACTCCGCCGCCATCAGCGGACCGTTTTTGCTTTGCGCCGCGCTCAAGGTAAAGACGCTCCTTGGCATACGTTCAGCAGCCTTGCTCCGTCGACAGTCACGTGCAATTGCTGAGCCGTCGCCGAGCGCAGCCAAAAGTTCCGGACCGGGCTTAAGTTGTCGCACTGCATGAGTGCCTAAAAGTCACATGAAGACCGAAGAATCCAGTCCCCGCTATTCCAGCATAGATCGCTGGGAGCCTGCGGATGTCTTGGAATCTTTGATCGAGGGGCAATTTTCTGCGGTGGCTGCCGTACGTGCGGCACTTCCGGCCGTCCTATCTGCCGTTTCCGCCATGGAGGCGAAGTTGCGAGAGCGGGGCCGGCTGGTTTACGCCGGTGCTGGCACCTCCGGGCGCCTCGCGGTTCAGGATGGGGCCGAACTTGCGCCCACGTTTGGCTGGCCGAGCGACCGCCTGGTGCTGTTGATGGCGGGAGGACGGGACGCGCTGTTGCGGTCCGTGGAAGGAGCCGAGGACGATATTGCGGAGGCACGCCGGCTGGTCGATCAACACGCGATCGGCGCTGACGACGTCCTCGTGGCGGTAGCCGCCAGCGGGACGACGCCCTTCACGCTGGCCTGCCTGCGCGAGGCGCGGGCGCGAGGCGCGTTGACCATCGGGATCGCCAATAATCGGGAGACGCCGATCTTGCAGGAGTCTCACCACCCCATCTTCCTCGACACGGGTCCCGAGCCGATTGCTGGTTCTACACGACTGCGGGCGGGCACGGCGCAGAAGATCGCGCTCAACGCGATCTCGACATCGCTCATGATCCTGCTTGGGAGAGTCTATTGCGGTCTGATGGTCGACGTACGGGCATCGAACGAGAAACTGGTGCGTCGAAGCGAGGATATGTTGGTCAAGCTGACCGGGTGCCGTCGGAGCGATGCCCGCGATGCTCTCGACCGGGCCTCCGGCAGCGTAAAGCTCGCGGTCTTGCTGCTCCACGGTTGCGACAGCGAGCGAGCCGAGATGTTGCTGGACCGCTGCCAAGGACATCTCGGAAAGGCGTTGGCCCTCATGTCGCGTTCGGATCCTGGTTAGTCGCTCGCGCCCGACCGTGTTGCATAAAGGTTACAATGCAGGCCGATCATCCTCCTGCGTCAGCAAAGGTACTGCCAAGCACGCGTAGTGGATATTACCCTCATGCCTCTTGGTACTGGTGATGGAGGGCGTTCCGATGAGGCGGTATTGGCGCGGATCGGCGCTGGCATCGATCGCGGCGGGTTTTTGCTTGGCTCTGGGCGCTCCAGCGCAGGCGGGTTGCGTCGGCCTGTCAGGCACCGCCGACGGGTTCGACAAGGAGACAGCGGTCAGTCGCGCGCAACTCGCGCTTGCCGATTACGTCAAGCAGTTCAAGGCGGAAAAGAAGCTCGGGGCGGTCACCGTGAGCGCCATGCGCGCCTCCCCGCAACCTTATTGGCGCGGCAGCGTCAGCTCGAACATGTTCTGCTTCAACATTTGGTGCGGCATTTACAAGCCAGACATCGTGACCAAGAATTCCTACACCGTCTGCTGGTCGGGCGTGGTATCGCCCTATGTGTGTACGTCCGGGGCCAAAGTCTGCTGGTAACGTGAAACGGTCCGAGCGGACCTTCTGCTCGCCGAACCTGATCTCCACCTCTGAACCCGGAGCCCGGCTT
>NZ_DASRGO010000195.1:0-6815 GCF_035650995.1 Methyloceanibacter sp.
AACAAGTCACCCCAATTTAATCTTGGTTTCGGCGGTCCTGGCCGATCCGCATTTATTGACGACAACACGTTCGCGGCGATCGAGAAGCAAACGGGGTCGACCGTCGATGTCCATTCCGGATTGTTCGGCCAAGACACGACAACGTACCCCGCAACCGTGGAGGGCTTTCTTGTAAGCGCCGACGCGATTCAGGCAAACGAAGTATTGTTCGCCGGCCAAACCGCCCAAGTGGGCGACACTCAAACGCAGAAGCGCGCCTTCTGCCAATCTTGCGATTTCATCAAGTGGGGCGCCTGGGGTGCCCGGGTCGCGTACAACAATCAGGTTGCCGATGTGCCGCTCGGCTGGTGGATCACGGGCAAAGTCGTGTCGCCGGATGACATGCCCACTCGGGGATCGGCAACATACGCTGGCGATGCCATTGGCAACGTTGTGAACAACGGCAAGCAATATACGGCCACCGGCGACATGAACATGGGGTGGAATTTCCGCACCCGTTCCGGCCTTCTTACCATCAGCAATTTCGACAACAGGTCGTTCTCTGGAATCATGTTTGCGCCAGGTAAGGTCGCATTCTCGGGGCCGATGGCCGGAAGTGGTCTCGTGGGCGCAGCCAACGGGGCGTTTGTGGGACACGGTGGTCCACAAGGCGTGATCGGCAATTTTGGCGTCGGAAATTCAAGCTACCAAGCGACGGGTATATTCGGGGGCGTGGCGCGGCCTGACTGATCCTTGCCGCGGCCCCTCCCCCTCCCCATATAACCCTGCGTCACTTCGCGACGGGGAAATATGCGGACATCGTCGGTCTCTTGCGGCTTCGTCCCGGCTCTGGCGGGACCTGCGCTCGCTGCCTTCGCTCTGGCAGGCCTCTTTCTGCCGGCCTTCGGCTTAGACGCCGCTCAAGCCGCCGAGCGCGTCGGCGTTGCCGCGGCGGTCACGCCGCAGGCGACGAGCCAGCCTCCAGGCGCGGCAACGCGCACGCTCAACATCGGCGCCTCCGTGGTCTATAACGAGCGCATCGACACTTCGGGTTCCGGCGTCGTGCAGGTGCTCCTGCTCGACGGCTCGACCTTCACCGTCGGCCCCGGATCGAGCCTCGTCATCGACCGCTTCGTCTACGATCCGAAGAGCGGCAAGGGTGCTCTGGTCGCGAGCTTCTCCAAGGGCGCGCTCAGATTCGTCGGCGGCAAGCTCTCCAAGGAAGAGCCCGGCATCTCGGTCAAGACGCCGGCCGGGGTGCTCACCGTGCGCGGCGGCATGTTCCAGGGCTTTATCGCCGGGCCGAACAAGGCACTGATTTCTTTCCTCTACGGCAAGCATCTGTCGATTCTGCGCGGCGGCCAGATCTATTGGCTGAACAGTCCGGGCATGGTGTTCGACATTTCCCATTCCGGCGCGCCGGTCATCAGGCCGGTCACTTTCGCCGACACCACCTTCCTGCTCGCCGCCGTCTCCGGCAAGAAGATCAACTACGGCAAGATCGTGCCGGTGAAAGGCCAGGGCTGGCCGTACTATTACGGCATCCAGCCGGCAGGAAAATATCCGGACCAGCCGTTCGTCCGCGAGCTCTATTACGACACGATCGGCGGCGACATTGCCAAGGCCACGCTGAACCCGGTGGTCGTACCGCCTCCGCCGCCCATCATCCCGCCGACCACGGGGTGCGGCGCAAACTGCTTCATCCCATAGGGCTCAAGGGGCGTCGCGCCCTCCCCCTTGCCGGGGAGGCGCGGGCAACCAATATTAGCGGACCCTTTCGCGCGTCTCGTTGATGGCCGCTTTATCGTTATTGCGCCTCGTCAATTGGCGATGCTTGCGCGTTGGCTAAGATCGATCCTGTGCTCCGTTGAGGTTGGCGCCGATGCGTGACCCGAAAAACCAGATGTGGGCCGAGGCCTGCGCGCTCCTGAAGCAGGCCGAACAGTTGCACCGCCAGTTCTTCGAGCCGTCGCGGGAAGCGGGCCGCTGGGAGCCGCCGATCGACGTGATCGAGACCGAACGGCAGCTGTGGATCATCGCCGCGCTCCCCGGCGTTCCGCCCGAGGCGGTGCGCGTCGAGATCGAGGGCGAATTGCTGGTCATCGCCGGAACCCGGCCGCTACCGGGAAAGGAGAAGAACGCCAATATAGTAAGGCTGGAGATTCCCTATGGCCGCTTCGAGCGCCGCGTCACCCTCATCCCCCGCTTGCGCCTTCAGGCGCGCGAGCTCGTCTATGGCTGCCTCGTGCTGACCTTTGCCAAGCTGTCCTGAGGAGAGAGTCGAGTCCCTTCGTTATGAACGAGATCGAGAAACAACCGCAAAGTGCCGACGCCGGGCAGACCGTTCCGCTCGCCGATCAGGCCCAGCAGGCCGCCGCGCAAGCTTCGCCAGGCGCCGAGCTTTCCTTGCCCGACGGCGCTCTCATCCTGTTGCCGACGCGGAACGCCGTGCTGTTCCCCGGCATCGTCGCGCCGCTCACGCTCGGCCGCCCGGGCTCGATCGCCGGCGCCCAAGCCGCAGCCAAGGCCGACAAGCCGGTCGGCATCGTGCTCCAGACCGACCCCTCGATCGAGGCTCCCGGGCCCGACGACGTGCATCGCGTCGGGACCACCGCCGACATTCTCCGTTATGTGACCTCGCCCGACGGCAGCCATCATCTCGTGGCGCGCGGCGCGCGGCGCTTCCGCGTGCGCGAGTTCCTGCCGGGCTATCCCTTCCTCGTCGCCCGCGTCGAAGAGGTGGGCGAAGCCGAGGTCTATTCCACCGAGGTCGCGGCGCGCATGCATCAGTTGAAGGAGCGCGCGCGCGAGGCGCTCTCTCTGCTCCCGAACGTTCCGCCCGAGCTTGCCGGAGCGGTCGAACAGATCGCCTCCCCCTCGCAGCTCGCCGACTTCATCACCAATGTCTCGGACCTCACTCCGAAGGAGAAGCAGGACGTGCTCGAGACCTTCGAGGTCTCGGAGCGCCTCGACAAGGTGCTGCGCTATCTCGCCCAGCAGATCGAGGTCTTACGCCTGTCGAAGCAGATCGGCGAGAAGACGCAGGAGGAGCTCGCCGGCCGCCAGCGCGAGCACATCCTGCGCGAGCAGCTCCGCCAGATTCAGAAGGAGCTCGGCGAGGGCGAGGAAGGCCAGGCCGAGATCGCCGAATTGCGCGAGGCGATAACGAAGGCCGCCATGCCCGAGGAGGCCGAGAAGCAGGCGCTGAAAGAGCTGAAGCGGCTCGAGCGCATGCCCGAGGCTAGCGCCGTGCACGGCATGGTGCGCACCTATCTCGACTGGCTGACCGAGCTTCCTTGGTCGAAGACCTCGGACGACCGCATCGATATTGCCGAAGCCCGCCGCATCCTCGACGAGGACCATTACGGCCTGCCCAAGGTCAAGCAGCGCATCCTCGAATATCTCGCCGTGCGCAAGCTGAAGCCGGAAGGCAAGAGCCCGATCCTGTGCTTCGTCGGACCTCCGGGCGTCGGCAAGACCTCGCTCGGGCAGTCGATCGCCCGCGCCATGGGCCGCAAGTTCGGCCGCATCTCGCTCGGCGGCGTGCACGACGAGGCCGAGATCAGGGGTCACCGCCGCACCTATATCGGCGCGCTCCCCGGCAACATCATCCAGGCCTTACGCAAGGCGGGCACCCGCAACCCCGTGTTCATGCTCGACGAGATGGACAAGCTGGGCGCCGGCTTCCACGGCGACCCGTCGGCGGCGCTGCTCGAAGTGCTCGACCCCGAACAGAACTCGACCTTCCGCGACAATTATCTCGCGGTGCCCTTCGACCTGTCGCGGGTGATGTTCATCGGCACGGCCAACGTGCTCGACGCCATCCCCGGTCCCTTGCGCGACCGCATGGAGGTGATCGAGCTTCCCGGCTACACCGAGGAGGAGAAGCTCGAGATCGCCAAGCGCTATCTCGTCAAACGCCAGCTCGAGGCCACCGGTCTCACTGCCGATCAGGTCGAAATCACCGACGCGGCGATCCGCGCCATCATCGCCGACTACACGCGCGAGGCCGGCGTCCGCAACCTCGAGCGCGAGATCGGCGCCATCCTGCATAATGTGGCGATGCGCATCGCCGAAGGCGCCGTGCCGCACATGAAGATCGAGGCCAAGGACCTGCACGGCATCCTGGGCGCGCGCCACTTCGAGAGCGAGGTGGCGATGCGCACGAGCGTGCCCGGGGTCGCGACCGGGCTTGCCTGGACCCCGACCGGCGGCGACATCCTGTTCGTCGAGGCGGCGCGCGTCCCGGGCTCGGGCCGGCTGATCCTGACCGGACAGCTCGGCGAGGTGATGAAGGAGAGCGCGCAAGCGGCGCTCAGCCTGGTCAAGGCGCGCGCGTCGGCGCTCGGCGTCGATCCCGCCACGTTCGAGAAGTCGGACATCCACGTCCACGTGCCTGCGGGCGCCATCCCCAAGGACGGGCCGAGCGCGGGCGTCGCCATGTTCATCGCGCTCGTCTCGCTGCTCACCGGGCGCACGGCGAGAAGCGACACGGCCATGACCGGCGAGATTTCGCTGCGCGGCCTCGTGCTCCCGATCGGCGGGGTGAAGAACAAGGTGCTGGCGGCGGTGCGCGCCGGCATCACCACGGTGATGCTGCCCGAGCGCAACAAGAAGGACTACGAGGACGTGCCGGAAGCCGCGCGCAACGCCGTGCGCTTCGTCTGGCTGTCGACCGTCGACGACGCGATTGCCGCCGCGCTCGAGCCCCTGCCCGCCCCGCAGGCCGAGGAGGCGCCGGCGCTGTCCGACGAACAGCGCCGCGCCGCCGCAGGGTAGCCTGCGCTCTCCGCTGGTCAATTCGGCTGTGCCCCGCTATAAAGTGGTCAGAAATCTGACCACTTGGGTGGGAGATCGCGCCGATGGTGAAGGTGACCCTGGTCGAGGCCAAGGCGAAACTCAGCAAGCTTCTCGATAGGATCGAGGCGGGAGAGAACGTGTTGATCACGCGCCACGGCCGGCCGGTGGCGCAACTCTCTCCCGTCTCGCGGGCCAAGCAGAAGGTGAGACCGCTCGCGAGCTTCCGCGCCCGCATGCCCCGCTTGCGCAAGCCGAGCGCGCGTCTTCTGCGCGAACTGCGCGACGAAAGTCTTTGATGCTCTATTTCGATACGAGCTTCATCGTACCGCTCCTGCTTCAGGAACCGGCGAGCGCAAAGATCGAGCGCTTCATGACCCGCCAGACAGCTGGCGAGCTCACCATCAGTCAATGGTCGCGCATCGAATTTTCGTCGCTGCTGGCGCGCGAGGTGCGTATGCGCGCCCTTGCGGCCGACGCTGCGCTCGCTGTCGATGCCGAATTCGAAACGATGGTGCAAGAATCGTTTGTGGTCCTGCTGCCGACGATCGAGGACTTCGATCTCGCGAGGCTGTTTCTAAAGCGTTACAACACTGGGCTGCGAGCCGGGGATGCTCTGCATCTCGCTCTCGCCGCGAACCATGGCGCGAGAACGATCTACACGCTGGACCGCGGACTGCTTAAGGCGGGAAAACAGCTTGGGCTGCCGGTGTCGACCGACGCGCGGTAGATGGCCCGCGCCGAACCTGGGAGGCGAACCATGAAAGGCATTCTGTCTGCACTCTCATTGCTCCTGCTCATGCCGGGCGCCTATGCCGCCTCGTTGCCGGGCGACGGCGCGGAAGGGAAGCGCCTGTTCGACGCCCACTGCACAGGATGCCACCAGACCGACGTCTTCACCCGCAACGACCGGAAGATTCAGTCGTTGGATGCGCTGAAAGAGCAGCTCGTTGGCTGTAGTCACGCGGCAAAAGTCGAATTCTCAGCGGGCGAGATGCAGGACCTCCTCAAGTACCTGAACGACCAGTTCTATCATTTCGACTAGGCTTCGTGCGTCCAAGCTCGTCGGCGGGGCGATAGTGGAAGAACTACCGAATCGCCGTGCTTTTGCTCGTTGTCGCTGCATGTTAGACTTGAATATCAATGGGTTGGGGGCGGCCGAGGAGCAATGGGTTCACTCGAAGAGTCGGCTCCGAAAATCCCCAAAGTCGTCGGCGGCGACGAGTTGGTAGCCAAGCATCTGCGGTAACGAGCAGGGCAAGCTTCGGCTAGCTCCCATTGAGGGCGTGATCTTCCGTCCGACCCGTCCTGTCCCTCATGAAGACGGCCACGTCACCGAAGTGGCCCGCGCGAGCTGGGGAGAGTTGGCCGACCCGATTGTGCAAGTGCATCTCAGCACGACCTTTCCCGGACGCGTGCGCGCCTGGGGCTTGCACCAAAGGAGCACCGATCGTTTGTTTGTGGTTACGGGGCTTGTCAAGATCGCGGTCTACGACGCACGCCATGGTTCTCCGACCTTTGGCGTGCTGAACGAGTTCACCGTCAGCGAGAAGAATCCCGGGCTGTTGATCATTCCGCCCGCCTCTATCACGGATGGAAAAACATCGGCACGTGGGAGGCCATCATCATCAACATGCCTGCCTCTATGTACAACTACGACGCTCCTGACGCGCTCGATTTGCCATGGGACTCCGAGGCGGCGCGGCGCATTGTGCCGTATCGCTGGTAGGTTCGGCTCGCCGCGGCGTCGGGCTTGAGACGGTATGAACGCAAGTCCCTATTTCTCGGTCGTGCTGTCCACCTATGCGCGAGGCAAGCATATCATCCCGACCATCGAGTCGGTCCTGCGACAGTCCTATGCCGACTTCGAGCTGATCGTCGTTGGCGACGGGTGTAAAGATGAAACGGCGGAGATCGTCGGCGGATACAAGTCGCGCGGCGTCCGGTGGCACAATCTCGACACCAATACCGGCAGTCAAAGTGCCCCAAACAATTTCGGCATTGCGCAAGCGACCGGCGATTGGATCGCTTATGTGGGC
>NZ_DASRGO010000196.1:0-27579 GCF_035650995.1 Methyloceanibacter sp.
AGGCAGGGCGATGGCCGAGACGAAACGCGCGGCGCGCAAGCGGAACGGGAAGGCGGCGCCAAAGAGGCGCGCGCGCAAGGACACGCGCCCGCAGGAGATCGTGGCGGCGGCGTTCGAGGAATTCGTGAGCCACGGCTATGCCGCGACCAGGCTCGAAGACGTGGCCGCGCGCGCGCGCGTGTCGAAGGGGCTCCCCTATCTCTACTTCAAGACCAAAGAGGAGCTGTTCAAGGCGGTCGTCCGCTCGGTCATCTCGCCCGTGTTCGATGCCATGCGCGAGCGCATGCTCGCGACCGAGATGCCGTGCGAAGCCTTTCTCAAGGGGCCGTTCCTCGCCTTCATGCAGGAGCTCGTCGGCTCGCGCCGCGTGCTGATCGCGCGCCTCCTGATCGCCGAGGGTCACAAGCACCCCGAGCTCACCGGGTTCTATTACGAGCAGGTCATCGCCAAAGGACGCGAGACGCTCCAGGCGTTCATCGACCGCGGCGTCGCGCGCGGCGAGTTTCGCGCCACACCGCTTCGCGACTTCCCGCAACTCATCATCGCGCCGGCGCTGATGGCGGTGGTCTGGCGCGCGCTGTTCGAGCGGCACCATCACCTCGACACCGACGCGCTGCTCAAAACGCATATCGATCTCCTGCTCGATGCGATCAGGGCGCCGGGGGCGCCGGCGCCGGCCGGAAGCGGAGGCGCGCCATGAAGCAGAGAGGCTGGCTCATCGTCGCCGGGCTCGGCGCGGTCGCAATCGCGCTCGCGCTCTTCACCCTTCCCGCCAACAAGGAGCAGGAATTCGCAGGCTACATGGAGGCCGATCTCGTGCTGGTGGGCTCGGAGCAGGGCGGGCGTGTCGAGACGCTGTCGGTCGAGGAGGGCGATCACGTCAAAGAGGGCGATCCCGTCTTCACGCTGGAAAGCTCCGAGCAGGAGGCCTCGGTCGAGGCGGCCAAGGCCAGGGTCGCCCAGGCCGACGCCCAGCTCGCCGACGCCAAGGCCGAGCTCCAGCGCCCGGACGAGATCAGGGTGCTCGAAGCCGCGCTCAACGAGGCCAAGGCCATGCTCGTCGTCTCGACCAACAATCTCGAACGCGCCAAGGCGCTCTACGACAAGGGCTGGACTACCAAGGCCGCGCTCGACGACGCCATCGCCCAGCACGACCGGAACGAGGCGGCCGTGGCCGAGGCCGAGAAGCGCATCGTCGCGGCCAAGCTTCCCGGCCGCTCGGACCTGATCGACGCGGCGGCGGCCAACGCCGACGCGGCGCGGCATGCGCTCGCCGAGGCCGAGAAGAACCTCGCCAAGCGCAAGGTGTTCTCGCCCGCCGAGGGCACGGTCGAGGAGGTCTATTTCCGGCCCGGCGAGGTGGTGAACGCGGGCCAGGCGGTGATCGCGCTGCTCCCGCCGCAGAACCTCAAGGTGCGCTTCTTCGTGCCCGAGCCGGTGCGCGCCAAGCTTGAGACCGATCAGACGGTGAACGTTACCTGCGACGGCTGTCCGCCGGGGCTCAAGGCCAAGATCAGCTTCATCTCGCGCGACGCCGAGTTCACCCCGCCCGTGATCTTCTCGCGCGAACAGCGCGAGAAGCTCGTGTTCCTCGTCGAGGCGCGGCCTGAAGGCGAAGCGGGCGCGCTCACCGCGGGCCAGCCGGTGACCGTCACGCTCGCGCCCGGCCAGCAAATGGTGCGGCGATGAACGGCAAAGAGATCGCCATCGACGTCTCGGGCCTCACCAAGAGCTTCGACGGCAAGGTGGTGGTGCATAATCTCAGCCTCAAAGTGCCGAAGGGCGAGATCTACGGCTTCCTCGGGCCGAACGGGAGCGGCAAGACGACGACGCTGCGCATGCTGTGCGGGCTTCTGACCCCCGACTCCGGCTCGGGCACCTGCCTCGGCTACGACATCCTGACGCAAGCGGAGGCGATCAAGCGCAACGTCGGCTACATGACGCAACGCTTCAGCCTCTATGCCGACCTCTCGATCCGCGAGAACCTCGAATTCGTGGCGCGCGTCTATGGCGTGCCCAATCCGCGCCGCGCCGCGGCCGAGGCGATCGGCAGGCTCGGGCTCACGACGCGCGCCGACCAGCTCGCCGGCGAACTGTCCGGCGGTTGGAAGCAGAGGCTCGCGCTCGGCGCCTGCATCCTGCCCAAGCCCGGGCTCCTCCTGCTCGACGAGCCGACCGCCGGCGTCGATCCCAAGGCGCGGCGGGAGTTCTGGGACGAGATCCACACGCTCGCGGCCGAGGACGGCATCACCGTGCTGGTTTCGACCCACTACATGGACGAGGCCGAGCGCTGCCACGAGCTGGCCTATATCGCCTTCGGCGAATTGCTCGCGCGCGGCACGGCGAAAGAGGTCGTGGCGCAGTCCGGCCTCTCGACGTGGATCGTGACGGGGACTGACCTGCATCGGCTCGCGACCAGGCTCGAAGCGAGCGACGGCATCGACATGGTGGCGCCGTTCGGCGCCGAGCTGCACGTCTCGGGGCGCAACAAGCGCGCGCTCGATCAGGCGGTCGAAGCGGCCAGGAAGGCCGACGGCGCGCATCACTGGATGCGCGGCGAGCCGTCGCTCGAAGACGTGTTCATTCTCCTCATGGACGAGGCCAAGGACAATTTCGCATGAGCATGCCGTCGAACAACAACGGCTCGGCCAACCGCGATCCCGGCTTCCTCCGGCGCACCTGGGCGATGATCGTCAAGGAATTCGTGCAAATGCGGCGCGACCGCATGACCTTCGCCAGCATGATGCTGGTGCCCGTGCTCCAGCTCACGTTGTTCGGTTACGCCATCAACACCGATCCCCGCCACCTGCCGACGGCGGTGCTGACGCGCGACGACGGGCCGCTTACCCGCGCCGTGCTGGCGGCTTTGCGCAATACCGACCGCTTCGATTTCCGCTGGCAGGTCAACGATCCGCAAGAGCTCGACAAGCTGATCCGCTCGGGCCAGGCGCAGTTCGCCGTGGAAATTCCGGCGAGCTTCGAGCGCGACGTGCGCCGCGGCGACCGTCCCGCCGTGCTCGTCATCGCCGACGCCACCGATCCGGTGGCCACGGGAACCACGGTCGCGAGCTTGCACGGCGTCATCGACAGCGCGCTGAGGCGCGAGCTGCGCGGGCCGGACGAGCCGGTGACCAAGACGACGGCGCCCTTCGATATCACCGTGCAGAATCGCTACAATCCCGAAGGCCTCACCCAGCTCAATATTGTTCCGGGCCTGCTCGGGGTCGTGCTCACCATGACCATGATGATGTACACGGCGCTCGCGGTGACGCGCGAGATCGAGCGCGGCACGATGGAGAACCTGCTCGCCATGCCGATCAATCCGGTCGAGATCATGATCGGCAAGATCGCGCCGTTCGTTCTGGTCGGCTTCATCCAGATGTCGATCATCCTGATCGCGGCGCGCTATCTGTTCGACGTGCCGATCTTCGGCAGCGTGTGGCTGTTGATCGCGCTCTCCACCCTGTTCGCGGCGTCCAACCTCGCCGTGGGCTATACCTTCTCGACGGTGGCCGAGAACCAGCTTCAGGCGGTGCAGATGACGTTTTTCTTCTTCCTGCCGAACTTCCTGTTGTCGGGTTATGCCTTTCCCTTCCGCGGCATGCCGGGTTGGGCGCAAGCCATCGGCGAGGCGCTGCCGCTCACCCATTTCATCAGGATCGTGCGCGGCATCATGCTGAAGGGAAACGGGCTTGCCGACATGCAGATGGACGTGCTCGCGCTTTTCATCTTCACGCTGGCGGCGATGGGGCTTGCGCTGCTCAGATTCCGCCGCACGCTGGATTGACGGTCTTTTCCCTAACGTCGTCGTCATGCCCGGCCTTGTGCCGGGCATCCACGATTTGTTTGTTCAAAAATGCGTGGATGGCCGGGACAAGCCCGGCCATGACGAAAGAAAATACATCTTCGACTCAGAGACAGGTCTCACAATGACACTCAAGGCCGTTCGCTTCGCGGCTCTCATGCTTGCAGCGCTCACGCTCGGCATGGGCTTCTGCCATCTGCTTCAGCTCCCGGCGCGCATGGGCTGGGATCAGTATCTCTGGGTGGGTTCGACGGTGCAGGGCGGGCTCTATAGCCTGTTCGGCTCGATCGGGGCGATCATCGATGTGCTGACAGTCATCAGTCTCGGGCTCCTGGCCTATCTCGTGCGCGAGCATCACCGGCCGGGTGTCATGCTTGCGCTCGGCGCGGCGCTCCTGTTTGCGGCCGCGCTCCTCTTGTGGTGGGTGCTCGTCTATCCGGTCAATGTCGAACTCGCCAAATGGGTGAACGGTCCGGTGCCGTCCGACTGGACCGTCTATCGCGCGCGCTGGGAGTGGGGGCACGCAACCATCTCGCTGTTCGAATTCGTGGGCTTCGCCGCGCTGATCGGCTCGGTGCTTGCCGACACGCCGCGCAGCGGCGCGCAGTGAGTGAATTACTGTCATGGCCCGGCTCGACCCGGCCATGCACGCTTTGGGGGCCGCGCGCTGCAAATCGTGGATGCCCGGCCCAAGGCCGGGCATGACGGCGACGCCGTTTCGGGATCAGATCTCGACCTCGATGTCAGTGCCGATGACGCGCACGTTGTGGCGGGCGACCGCTTCGTAGGCTGGGTCGCACAGGACCTCGCCAGTGCGGATGTCGAATTTTGCGCCGTGCCACGGGCAGGTCACCTCGTGCCCCTCGATCTCACCCTCGGCAAGCGGTCCTTCCTCGTGCGTGCAGAGATTGTCGAGCGCGAAGAACTCGCCGCCGACATTGAACAGGGCAATCTGTTTGCCTTTGAGCACGACCAGGAGGGAGTGACCGGGCGCGATCTCGGTCGTGCTCGCGGCTCTGACGAATTCGCCCATGAACTCGTCCTCCTCGAAAATCAAACGCCAGCGCGTTGGCGCCGTTCCGGGTGTTGGGCTGCGTTACATATGGATGGGGCGCTTGTCGACGGCAAGCGCCGCTTCCTTCACCGCCTCGTTGAGGGTCGGGTGCGCATGGCAGATGCGCGCCAAGTCCTCGGCCGAGCCGCCAAACTCCATCAGCACGGCGGCCTCGGCGATCATCGTGCCGGCGTCAGCGCCGATGATATGCACGCCGAGCACGCGGTCGCGGCTTTCCTCGGCGAGCACCTTGACAAAGCCTTCGGTGGTGCGGTTCACCTTGGCGCGGCCGTTGGCGGTGAAGGGGAACTTGCCGACGCGATAGGCGATGCCGGCCTCCTTCAGCTCCTCCTCGGTCTTGCCGACCGAGGCGACTTCGGGGGCGGTGTAGATTACGCTCGGGATCACGTCGTAATTCACGTGGCCCGCTTGGCCGGCGAGAATTTCCGCGACGGCGATGCCTTCCTCTTCCGCCTTGTGCGCGAGCATGGGGCCTTTGATCACATCGCCGATCGCGTAGATGCCGGGGACACTGGTCTGGAAACGATCGTCCACGACGACGCGCCCGCGATTGTCGGTCTTGATGCCGGCCTCGGCGAGGCCGAGACCTTGCGTATTGGGGATGCGGCCGACCGCCACGAGCACGACATCGCATTCGAGCGTCTCGGATTTGCCGCCTTGGGCCGGCTCGAGGGTGAGCTTGACGCTCTTGCCCTTGGTGTCGGCCTTGACGACCTTGGTGCCGAGCTTGAAGGCGAGCCCCTGCTTCTCAAGCACACGCTTGAGCGCGTTGGCCACTTCGCCGTCGAGACCCGGAGCGAGCCGCGGCAGCATCTCGACCACCGTCACAGCTGAGCCGAGGCGCGACCACACCGAGCCAAGCTCGAGCCCGATATAACCGCCGCCGATCACCACGAGCCGCTTCGGCACGGCCTTCAGGGAGAGCGCGCCGGTCGAGGAGATCACCGTCTCTTCGTCGATCGCGATGCCGGGAAGCGCCGCGACTTCCGAGCCCGTGGCGATGACGATTGCCTTTCCCTCGACGACCTCCCTCTCGCCGTTGATGAAGGTGACCTCGACCCTGCCGGGGCCGAGGATGCGGCCGGTGCCGTGGAAATGGTCGATCTTGTTCTTCTTCAGAAGGAAGGCGACGCCGTCGACATTGCCTTTGACCCCTTGGTCCTTGAAGGCGAGCATGGCGGGAAGATCGAGCGCCGGGCTAACCTTGATGCCCATGGCGGCGAAGCCGTCGGCAGCCTCGGCATAGCGCTCGCTTGCGTGCAGCAGCGCCTTCGAGGGGATGCAGCCGACATTGAGGCAGGTGCCGCCGTGGGTGGCGCGCTTCTCGACCACCGCCACTTTCATGCCGAGCTGGGCGGCGCGGATGGCGCAGACATAGCCGCCTGGCCCTGTGCCGATCACGATCAGGTCGTAGGCCATTGATCACGCTCCATTCGGGTGAGGGGTAATCGAGAACACGGCGCTTGTCACCCTCGCCCGGCATGCGGCGCGCGCCGCATGCCAACCCTCTCCCATCAAGGGAGAGGGGTCTAAAGATCGAGAACGAGGCGCTTCGGATCCTCGATCGCGTTCTTGACGTGAACCAGGAAGGTCACGGCGTCCTTGCCGTCGACCAGGCGGTGATCGTAGGAGAGGGCGAGATACATCATCGGCCGAGCCACGATCTGCCCGTCGCGCACCACCGGCCGCTCCTCGATGCGGTGCATGCCGAGAATGCCCGATTGCGGCGCGTTGAGGATCGGGGTCGAGAGCAGAGAGCCGTAGATGCCGCCGTTCGAGATGGTGAAGGTGCCACCCTGCATCTCCTCGAGCGCGAGCTTGCCCTCGCGGGCGCGGACGCCGAAATCGGCGATCGCCTGCTCGATCTCGGCGAGGCTCATCTCGTCGGCGTCGCGCAACACGGGGACGACGAGGCCACGGTCGGTGCCGACGGCGACGCCGATGTGATAGTAGTTCTTGTAGACGATATCCTCGCCGTCGATCTCGGCGTTGACCGCGGGGATGTCCTTCAGCGCCTGCACGCAGGCCTTCACGAAGAAGCCCATCAGGCCGAGCTTGATGCCGTGCTTCTTCTCGAAGGCCTCGCGATACTCGCTCCGGATCTCCATCACCCCGCTCATGTCCACGTCGTTGAACGTGGTGAGCATGGCGGCGGTGTCCTGCGCCTCCTTGAGGCGCTTGGCGATAGTCTGGCGGAGCCGCGTCATGCGCACGCGCTCTTCGCGCGCGGCATCGTCCTTGGGCACGGGGGCGCGCGGAGCAGGGGGCGCCTTAGGCTTCCGCTCGCGCTTGAGCAGCGCCTCGGCGGCGCGCACCACGTCGTGCTTCAACACCTGGCCGCGGCGGCCCGAACCTTCGACATCGGCGGTCGCGAGTTTCTTCTCGGCCAGCACCTTGCGTGCGGCGGGCGAGGGCGGCATCTCGTCGGGCTTGATCTCCTCGCGGCGCATCGGCTCGCGCTCGAGCGGCTTGGGTTGAACCGGTACGGACTTCGCCGGCGCACCGTCGGGCTTCGGCGTGCGCAAGGCGGGCTCATCGGCCATGGGCCCAGCTTCGGCCGTCGCAAGATCGACCAGGGCGGGCCCGGAGGCCTTTGCCGCGTCCTTTTCCTTGGCGGGCTTCGCCTTGGCTTCGCCGCTTTCGGCGATGGCGCCCAAAAGGGCGCCGACCGCGACCGTCTCGCCCTGCTTGACCGCGATCTCGGACAGCACGCCAGAGGCGGGCGCCGGAACCTCGACGGTGACTTTGTCGGTTTCGAGCTCGACCAGCGGCTCTGCGGCAGAGACGGCCTCTCCCGACTTCTTGAACCACTGGCCGACCGTCGCCTCGACGATCGACTCTCCCAGGGCCGGCACGCGGATCTCGGTGGTCATGGCCTCGTCTGCCCCTGTTATCCCAATGCCTCTTCAAGAAACGCCTTGAGTTCAAGGACGTGTTTGCTCATCAACCCGGTCGCGGTCGCCGCCGAAGAGGCCCGCCCGGCATAGCGCGGGCGCCGATGCTTGGCCCCGATATGCTCGAGCACCCAGGAGATGTTGGGTTCGATGAAGGTCCAGGCGCCCATGTTCTTCGGCTCCTCCTGGCACCATACCATCTCGGCATCTTTGAAACGTGACAGCTCCTGGATTAGGGCGCGTGCCGGGAACGGGTAAAGCTGCTCGATCCTGAGGAGGTAGACGTCGTTCACCCCTCGCTTCTCCCGCTCGTCATAGAGGTCGTAATAGACCTTGCCGGAGCAGAGCACGACGCGCCTGATCTTGTCGTCGGGGACGAGCTTGATGGCCTGGTCGGGGAGGAACTGCGCGTCGTCCCACAACAGGCGATGGAAGCTCGTGCCGGGACCGAGCTGATCGAGATTGGAGACCACGCGCTTGTGGCGCAACAGCGATTTCGGCGTCATCAGCACGAGCGGCTTCCGGAAGTTGCGGTGCAGCTGGCGGCGCAGAATGTGAAAGTAGTTCGCCGGCGTCGTGCAATTGGCGATCTGCCAGTTGTCCTCGGCGCAAAGTTGCAGGTAGCGCTCGAGCCTGGCGGAGGAATGCTCCGGGCCCTGCCCTTCGTAGCCGTGCGGCAGGAGCAGAACGAGACCCGACATGCGCAGCCATTTGCGCTCGCCCGATGAGATGAACTGGTCGATAATGACCTGAGCGCCGTTGGCGAAATCTCCGAACTGCGCCTCCCACAGCACGAGAGCGTTCGGCTCGGCGAGGCTGTAGCCATATTCGAAGCCGAGCACGGCCTCCTCCGACAGCATCGAGTTGATCACCTCGAACTCGGCCTGCTCCTTCGAGACGTGCTTGAGCGGGGTGTATTTCTTCTCGTTTTCCTGATCCATCAGCACGGCGTGACGCTGCGAGAACGTGCCGCGCTCGGAATCCTGGCCCGACAGCCTGACGCGGAAGCCCTCGACGAGAAGCGTGGCGTAGGCGAGCGACTCGGCCGTCGCCCAATCGATCCCTGTGCCGTCGTCGATCATTTTGCGGCGCGCGGCCATGATGCGGGCGATGGTCTTGTGGGGGTGGAAGCTCTTGGGGATGGTGGTGATCTTGCGGCCGACCTCGCGCAAAAGGTCGAGGTCGACGCCGGTTACGCCGCGGCGGGCGCCTTCCTCGGCATGGCCGATGCCGGACCATTTGCCGTCGAGCCAGTCGGCGCGGTTCGGGCGATAGGCCTCGCCCGCGGCGAATTCCTCCTCGAGGAAGCTGCGGAACTCGGCCTGCATGCGGTCGATCTCTTCGCGGGTGAACACGCCTTCCTCGATGAGGCGGCGCGAGTAAACCTCCACCACACTCGGATGCTCGCCGATGCGCTGATACATCAGGGGCTGGGTGAAGGCTGGCTCGTCGGCTTCGTTATGGCCGTGGCGGCGGTAGCAGAACATGTCGATGACCACGGGCTTGAGGAAGCGCTGGCGGAACTCGGTCGCCACCTTGGTCACGTAGACCACGGCCTCGGGGTCGTCGCCGTTCACATGGAAGATCGGCGCATCGATCATCTTGGCGACGTCGGACGGATAGGGCGAGGAGCGCGAGAAGCGCGGCGCCGTGGTGAAGCCGATCTGATTGTTGACGATGAAATGGATCGAGCCGCCGGTGCGGTGGCCGCGGAGCCCCGAGAGCCCGAGGCATTCGGCGACCACGCCCTGTCCGGCGAAGGCGGCATCGCCGTGCAGGAGCAGGGGCAGAACCTGGTTGCGCTCCTTGTCGTGAAGCTGGTCCTGCTTGGCGCGCACCTTGCCGAGCACGACGGGATCGACGATCTCGAGATGAGACGGATTTGCGGTCAGCGACAGGTGCACGCGATTCTCGTCGAATTCGCGGTCGGAGGAGGCGCCCAAGTGATATTTCACGTCGCCCGAGCCCTCGACCTCCTCGGGATGGGCGGAGCCGCCTCTGAACTCGTTGAAGATCGCCCGGTAGGGCTTGGCCATGACGTTGGCGAGCACGTTCAGGCGGCCGCGATGCGGCATGCCGATCACGATCTCCCTCACGCCGAGCTGACCGCCGCGTTTGATGATCTGTTCGAGCGCCGGCACCATCGCCTCGCCGCCGTCCAGCCCGAAGCGCTTGGTGCCGGTATATTTCACGTCGAGGAAGCGCTCGAAGGACTCGGCCTCGATCAGTTTCTTGAGGATCGCCCGACGTCCGCGCTGCGTAAAACTCACTTCGCGGCCTTCGATGCGGTCCTGGATCCAGGTGCGCTGCTCGGGATCGGAGATGTGCATGTACTCGACGCCGATCGTGGCGCAATAAGTGCGCCGCAGAATGTCGAGCACCTGGCGCACGGTGCCGAATTCGAGCCCGAGCGCGCCGCCGACATAGATCGGACGATCGTAGTCGGCTTTGGTGAAGCCGTAGGTCTTGGGCTTGAGCTCGGGATGCTCGCGCCTGGTGACGAGCTCGAGCGGGTCGAGCTTGGCGATGAGATGGCCGCGGGTACGGTAGGCGCGGATGAGAAGGCGAATGCCGAGCGAATCGCGTGCGGCGGCGACGGCGTCAGGCTCGCCGGCGTAGCCTTCGGGAAGCCGCAAGGCGGCGGGCACGAGCGAGCGGCCGTTCGTGGGAGCCCAGGAGGGACCGCGGGCCGAGGCGAGAACGTCCTCGGGATCGTCGTCGAGGCTGGCGAAGAATTCACGCCACGCGGGATCGAGCGAATATGGCCGCTCCTGATAGCGGGCGTAAAGCTCCGCAAGATAGGTGGCGTTGGCCCCTTCGAGAAACGACGTGTTGGCGAACACATCGTTCAGTTCGTGTCGCGTCATTGATCAACCCTGCCGGTCGTTGAGCCACTACCGGCGTGCCGGGCAAACAAGGCGAGCGTTGGGCGCCCGGCTCACCTCTCATGTAATATGCGTGCAAGGGTTGTTCCAAGGGCCGCGGGCGAATTGGCCACAACGATACCGGCGTCCCGCATTGCCTCAATTTTGTGCTTGGCGTCGCCCTTGCCGCCCGAGATCACGGCACCGGCGTGGCCCATGCGCCGGCCGGGCGGGGCCGTCGAGCCGGCGACAAATCCGACCACCGGCTTTTCTGTCCCGGCTTGGGCCAGGAAGGCCGCGCCTTCCTCCTCGGCGCTGCCGCCGATCTCGCCGATCATGATGATGGCTTCGGTCGCATCGTCGGCCAGGAACAGCGAAAGCGCATCGACGAAATTCGTGCCGTTGACCGGGTCGCCGCCGATGCCGATACAGGTCGACTGGCCGAGCCCTGTGGCCGTGGTCTGGGCCACCGCCTCATAGGTGAGGGTGCCCGAGCGCGAGACGATGCCGACCTTGCCGGGCCTGTGGATATGCCCCGGCATGATGCCGATCTTGCACTCGCCGGGGGTGATGACGCCCGGGCAATTCGGGCCGATCAGGCGCGTGTCCGAACCGGTCAGCGCGCGCTTGACCTTGACCATGTCGAGCACGGGCACACCCTCGGTGATGCAAACGACGAGCCTGACGCCGGCGTCGATCGCCTCGAGGATCGCATCGGCGGCGAAGGCCGGCGGCACGTAGACGGCGCTCGCATCGGCGCCGGTCTTCGCGACCGCCTCGCGCACCGTGTCGAATACGGGCAGCCCGAGATGCTTGGTGCCGCCTTTGCCCGGCGTCACGCCGCCGACCATCTTGGTGCCATAGGCGATCGCCTGCTCGGTGTGGAAGGAGCCTTGGGCACCGGTGATGCCCTGGCAGATGACGCGCGTATTCTTATCGACGAGAACTGACATGAACCCCAACTGACCTTCAGATGAATGGATTGACGACCCGGACCGGTCCGTAGCTCTGGCCGTGATTGAGATCTTCGGTATACACGACGTCCGTCCCTAAGCGCTCAGCTGCTGCAAGGATCGCACCATCCCAGTAGCTGATGCGGTAGCGTTGCGAGATCTCAGTGGCTGATTGGATGAGAGGGATATCGACCACGGCGCAAGGCTGCAGTTCAAGTCTTTTCACCCATTGCAAAGCTTCGGCGGCGGTGAGCGGTCTGTCGGGCTTGCGCCTAACCGTCGTGTAGAATTCTTGAATGACTTGCGTCGACGTGCCGAAAGGCGATTTGAGCAGCTCAGCCGCCTTTATCTTCTTCGTCCGCTCGGTCTCGTTCGCCGAAGCCGCGTAGATCAGGATGTTCGTGTCGAGGAGGTACTCGACCTTCGTATGCATCGTCCCGGTTCCATTTCCATGAGCCCATACGGGCGGGAGACTCCTCCGACATCCTCACGAGTTCCTGTCGCGCCTGCGTTGCACGCTCTTCGCGCTGCTTGTCAAATTGGGCGAGAAACTCGCGAACGAGCGCGTTCACCGTGGTGCCGTGCTCGGCGGCATAGATGCGGGCTGCGCGCAGCACCTCTTCTTCGATGGCTAGGGTGATGTTCTTCATTCACACATAATATGTGTAACTGTGTGACCCTTCAAGCTGCGGACTTGACGGCGGCGACGGCCTTCTTGGCGGCATCGTCGAGGTCGTCGGCAGGGATGATGGCGAGGCCAGATTTCTCGAGCAGCTCCTTGCCGAGGGCCACGTTGGTGCCCTCGAGGCGCACCACGAGCGGGATTGCGAGCTTGACTTCGCGCGCGGCGGCGATGATGCCCTCGGCGATGGTGTCGCAGCGCATGATCCCGCCGAAAATATTGACCAGCACGCCCTTCACGTTCGGGTCGGACAGGATGATCTTGAACGCTTCGGTGACGCGTTCCTTGGTTGCGCCGCCCCCAACGTCGAGGAAGTTGGCGGGCTCCCCGCCGTAAAGCTTGATGATGTCCATGGTGGCCATGGCGAGGCCGGCGCCGTTCACCATGCAGCCGATATCGCCGTCGAGCTTCACGTAGGACAGGTCGTGCTTGGAGGCTTCGACCTCGGCGGGGTCCTCCTCATGAATGTCGCGAAGCGCGGCGATGTCGGGGTGGCGGAAGAGCGCGTTGTCCTCGAACGACATCTTGGCGTCGAGGCAGACGAGATTGCCTTCCTTGGTGACCACGAGCGGATTGATCTCGATCAGGCTCGCGTCCTTGTCGAGGAAGAGCTTGTAGAGGCTCGCGACGAGGCTCGCGCATTGCTTGGCGAGCACGCCTTCGAGCTTAAGAGCGGAGGCGATGGCGCGGCCGTGAAAGGCGCTCAAACCGGAAGCCGGATCGATGGTGAGCGTGGCGATCTTCTCGGGCGTTTCGGCCGCGACCTTCTCGATGTCCACGCCGCCCTCGGTCGAGGCGATGAAGGCGATGCGGCCCGAGCCGCGATCGACCAACAGGGAGAGATAAAGCTCGCGCGCGATGGTCGTGTCCTTCACCACGTAGACGCTGCGGACGATGCGGCCCTTCGGCCCGGTCTGCGGGGTGACCAGCGGCTTGCCGAGCATGCGGTCGGCCTCGGCGTGCAGCTCTTCGAGCGTCTTGACCAGCTTGATGCCGCCGCCTTTGCCGCGGCCGCCGGCATGGATCTGCGCCTTCACCACCAAGGGGCCGCCGCCGAGGGCCTCGGCGTGCGCTTTCGCCTCGTGCGGGCTCGCGGCGATACGGCCTTCGGCGACCGGCGCTCCGTACTGCTTCAGGAGGTCCTTGGCCTGATATTCATGAATGTTCATCTGAAAAACCTTGTCTACCGAAGCCGTCATTGCCGGGCTTGACCCGGCGATCCCGGAGCCACGCTCCCTGAGCGAACCGCCCCGGCTGCGCGGCTCAAGGCCGGCATGACGAGCATCAAAGCTGGCACATTAGCTCGATGTGGCAAGCGTCGGCGCGATCCTCTGGCACAGCTCGACCAGCGCCTTCACCGCCTCGACCGAGTGGAGGAAGGCGTCCTTCTCGGCCGAGGTGAGATCGAGCTCGATGACGCGCTCGACACCCTTGTTGCTGATGATCACCGGCACACCGGCATAGATCCCCTTCACGCCGTATTCGCCGTTGAGATAAGCGGCGCAAGGGAGCACGCGCTTCTCGTTCTTGAGATAGGACTCGGCCATCTCGAGCGCGGCGGCGGCGGGCGCATAGTAGGCCGAGCCGGTCTTGAGCAGGCCGACGATCTCGGCGCCGCCGTCGCGCGTCCGCTGCACGATCTCGTCGAGCCGCTTCTGGGTGATCCAGCGCATCTTGACGAGGTCGGACAAGGGAATGCCGGCGACCGAGCAATAGCGGATCAAGGGCACCATGGTGTCGCCGTGGCCGCCGAGCACCATGGTGGAGATGTCTTCCGGGCTGATATCGAATTCCTCGGCGAGAAAGAAGCGGAAGCGGGCGGAGTCGAGCACGCCCGCCATGCCGACCACCTTGTTGCGCGGGAGCCCGCTCGTCTTCTGCAGCGCCCACACCATGGCGTCGAGCGGGTTGGTGACGCAGATGACGAAGGCTTCCGGCGCGTATTTGCGCAAGCCCGCGCCTACCTGCTCCATGACCTTGAGATTGATCTCGATGAGGTCGTCGCGGCTCATGCCGGGCTTGCGCGGGACGCCCGCGGTCACGATCACGACATCGGAGTCCTTGAGCTCGGCATATTCGTTGGTGCCGCGCATTTTGGGGACGTAGCCCTCGATCGGGGCCGACTGGGAGAGGTCGAGCGCTTTGCCCTGGGGCACGCCGTCGACCACATCGAACAAGATGATCTCGCCGAGCTCCTTGATGCCGGCGAGGTGAGCGAGCGTGCCGCCGATCTGGCCCGCGCCGACCAGCGCAATACGATTACGCGCCATGCAAAACCCCCTTTGTTCGACGCCAAAACCCGCCCCAAAGGGGCTGATCCACGCGGGGATTTGGTTAAATGCAATCGGCGTTCGGCGCAAGGTGCTGGTTTAGGCCGGCGCGGAACGGAGAGTGGGCCGAATAAGCCTATTTGGCGAGCGCCTCGACTTGGCCGAAATCGACGGCAGCCACCGCGGCCTTCAGCTCATCCATGGTGGCGCCTTCGCCCTCGGCCTCGACCATGACCCGCTCGCCCACGATCACGGCGAATTTGCCGGCCTTGGTTTCGCGGTTGAACTCCTCCATGGTCATGCGGCCATCGACCTGCCCCAGCTTGGAATAGGAGGTCGCGGTCTCCTCGCTCGAGCTCGCGCCGAAGATGCTGCCGAGCGTGGCAAGTGCGCCGGCAGCGCCCATGTCGGTCAGCGACAAGGTGATGCGCGCATCGCCCTTCTGGTACACGCCCTTGGCATTGCCGAAATCGAATCCCGCGGCGCCGCCGGAGGCGGTCGACAGGTCGGTGCGGGCGAAGCCGCCCGGGAGGCTCGGGGGCAGGAACGATTTCAGAGCCTCAGGTGCGATGGGTGAGGGACGCGTGCCTTTGGCATCGTCGCCTGCGCCTTCGTCGGAGGATGACTCGGCCTGCTTTGACATTTGCTCGAGGCGTTTGGCGGCCTTGTCGAGCTTGTCCATGTCGATGTTCACGCCCCCCGGCAGGCTGATCTTGCCGCCCACTTCGCCCACCTCGCTCGGCCCAGGCACGGGAACGAGCGCGCCGATCAGGGCCGCCACGATGAGGCCGAGAACAAGACCCACGGCGATTAGCGCGCCGGTGAAGGCGAGTGCCCGCTCTTGCGGCACGCGCATGACGACGGGAACGCCGGTGTAAAGCAGATAGAGGCTATAGAGGCCAAGCACGGCAAGCACGTGCAAGAACGGGAGCAGGTAGAACACCCCGGCAAGCCAGCTTGCGGTCGCCGAATAGGCGGCGAGCTTGAAGGCGGCGACGCGGTCCTTTTCGCCGCTGAAGCGGGGGGCGAGCGCCTCGATGATCAGGGCGAAGACATAGACCCCGGCGAGCTGCACGAGATATTGCAGGATCGCGGTGGTCACGGCGCCAAAGACCGTCGGGCGATAGGTGAATCCGCCGACGCCGTAACCAAACAGGAGGCTGCCGATCAGGGTGCAGAGCACCGGTACCGCAGCGAGGTAGACGACGTAGCTCTGGTAAAGACTGCCGACCGTCGCCGGCTCGGCCGCGATCTTGGGCCATTCCTCTTTGGGGTTGAGCAGAAGGTCTCTTGCGCGGGCGATCAGGGCGGCACGCGCTTCAGGCGTAGGCATGAGGTCCATCGCTAGCCCCCTCTTTTCGATTGGCTGAAGAGCTTAGCATGGAGCGCGGTCGCGCGCTCGGTTCGCGCGGGATTCCCTTCGTTTGCGGAACGGTTTTGCGGCATAGTCATCGCTCGACACGGTGCCTCCGCCGAACTGTACGCTCGTGAAGTAGTCCCGCCATTTTGCCGCCCAATCTCAGGAGAGCGAATATGAGTTGTTGCAAGGTCCAGCGGTACGCGACCCTTGTCGCGGCGCTCACCCTCCTCTGCATGCTGACGCTCGGCGAGGCCGTCGCAGCCGACGTGGCCGGAAGCGGCGATCATCCGCTGGTCGGCCGCTTCGAGGGGGCGGAGATCGTCGGCTACAGCGTGAAGGAATACGACGAGACGCAGATCATTGAGGGTGCATTCGCGCCCGAACATGCCGGAGACCGGAGCGGCAACGGCTTCAGGACCATCGAGGGCAAGATCATCCTTATCTACTACAAGCTGCCGCAAGGCCGCTCGAGCCTCGAGGTGCTGCGCAACTACCAGGACAGTCTGAAGGCCAAGGGCTTTACCATCATGTTCGCCTGCGCGACCGGAGATGGCACCTGTTTCGAGAGCCGGCAGCAGGACGCCGCCTATTATCTCGGCAACGCCATCGGCGATCCGCTCAACCTGCCCAAGCTCGACGACGACTACGTCCACAATTGGTTCGAGCAGCAGGGCCGCTACCTCTTGGCGCGGCTCGACCGCCCAGAGGGCGCCGTCTATGTCAGCCTTTATCTCGGCGAGAGCGCGCGCGGCAATGTCGCCGTCGTGCGCGTGGTCGAGACCAAGGAAATGGAGACGAACAAGATCGTCTTCCTCAACGCCTCGCAGATGGAGCAGGCGATCGCCCAATCCGGCAAGGTTGCCCTCTATGGCATCTTGTTCGATTTCGACAAGGACGTGGTGAAGCCGGAATCGAAGCCCACGCTCGATGAGATCGCCAAGCTGATGCAGGGCAAGCCCGACCTGAAGCTCAAGGTCGTTGGACATACCGACAACCAAGGCACGGCCGAGTACAATCTCGATCTTTCCCAGAGGCGCGCCGCCAACGTTGTTGCGGCGCTGACCGCGGGCTACGGCATCTCGGCGGACCGGCTCACGGCCGAAGGCGCGGGCCTAACGCAACCCATCGCGCCGAACGACACGGACGAGGGGCGCGCCAAGAACCGGCGGGTCGAACTCGTCGCGCAATGATGGGGACAAGCGGCGCTTCGGCGAGCGAAAAGCCGCCCGATTGGCTGTAGACTTCTCCTTCCGCGATCTTCGCGGGGAGGAATCCCATGACGCAAAGCGGGCCGGACACGCCGGACAGCGAGCCTCTCGAGGCGCCGCATTGGCCGCTCGTGGTGTGGGCGGCGCGATGCAGCGTCTATCTCCTTGCCCAGGGCGGCATCCTGCTCCTCTCCTACGCGTATTACGGCTTCGGCACCGACCCCGACCACTTCGCAATCGGCTTCAGGCTCGACCCGCTTCTCGCCGCGGTGCATTTCGTATGGGGTCTCGCCGGCACGTTCATCGGCTTCTACCGCCCGCGCTATGCGACGGCCTACGCGCTCGCCTTCGCGGTCTTCTACACGGCGCTGGCCTCGCTCGGCAGCCTGACGCCGTATCATTTCGGCATGAGGCTTGGGCACAACATCAACGTGTTTCACTGGTGCGTGGCGTTGTTCGCCTGGGCGGTCGGGCTTTACGCTCTGTGGCACAAACGGAGCGCCGCGTGCTGATCCAGCGATTTGAGGAGGCAACTATGAATGTCAATTACAGCATCGAAGGTGCCAAATACGGCATCAGCTTCGGCACGGCGCTCGCCATCGCCATTTCCTATACCAACAACCATTCGATCCTGTGGGCCATTATCCACGGCTTCTTCAGCTGGTTCTACGTCATCTATTTCGCCCTGTTCAAATAGGGCCAAAGGCGCTCCTTCTCGCAAGGCTGTTTTGGGGCTAATCTCCGGCAGAAGGCGGGAGAGCGGCGGCCGCCATCGACGGTTCGGCGTCGCGTAGAGGGTAGAAATCATGCACCGGTCCTGGGTCTCCTCGGCTTCGGCCGCGCTCCTTGCGTGCGCCGCTTTTCTCCTCGCCGTTCCGTCCGACGCCGGACAATATGAAGGCGCACCGACCTTCTCGGCCGGGCAGGTGCTCCAGGGCATCCCCTTGCGCGGCGCCGACTATTCGATCGGCAACAGCGTCCCGGTCGAGAACTTCCAATATGTGTTCAGCGTGAATACCAAATGGGGTCCGTTCAGGGTCAAGGGCAGCGATCTCTTACGCGTGCGGCTGCGCGAGATCGCGGCAACCGCAAAACTCGAAGAGGTGAACGGCGCCGAGACGGCGGTCGAATCGGCCGGCAAGACCGCGCTCCGGCCGCTCAACACCGCGAAGGACCTCGTGACCAACCCAGGGCAGACCATCGGCGATACGTTTCGCGGCGTCGGCCGCGTGTTCGGCAGCGCCGACGCCGCGATGAATGCGACCGATCCGCATGGCGACAGCATCGTTGCATCGGTGACGGGCGGCGCCTCGGCGCGGCGCAAGGCCGCCTTCAATCTCGGGGTCGACCCCAACACGACCTTTTCGCCGCTTGCCGATCAGTTGAAGCGGGTCGCCACCGCAAGCGCGGTGGGCGAGACCTCCGCCAATGTCGGCATGAGCTTCGTGGCCGGACCCGCGGGCTTTGCCATCGGCGCGACCGGTACGTCGAGCCAGCTGCGCGATCTGCTCCGCGACAAGTCGCCGGCTGATCTCGAGAAGGACGGGCGCAAGTCGCTCACCGCCATCGGCATCTCGCAAGGCACGATCAACGCCTTCTATGCCAACCCCAACCTTACGCCGACTGACAAGGCGGTTATCGTGACGGTGATGGAAAATCTCGGGAACGCTCAGGGGCGGGAGCTGTTCATCGCCGGCGCGGCCAACGCCTCCTCGATCGAGATGGGCTTCTTCTACCGCCATCAGGCCATGCTGATTCAGCAATATTCGCGCAAGATCTCGCCGGTGCGCGGCTTCGTGAGCGTGGGCGGCGCCCCCATGCTTGCGACCGCAAACGGAACCGTCAGCATTCTTCCGGTTGATTATCTCACCTGGAGCGCGCCTCTCGCCGGCCTTGTGGGCGGGAGCCGCAGCGGCGAATTGTGGATCACCGGAACCGCGAGCCCTGGGGCGACCGCCCAGCTCGCGGCGCTCGGCTGGAAGGTTGTGCCGAGGGCCGGCACGCGGCTTGGAACCTATCCGCAGCTCGCCGGCTGGAATTGATTTTCGCCGAAGGAGGGCAACATGGCTCTCTTGCGATCCTGCCTTGGCTTAGCCGTACTCGGGGCGCCACTTCTCGTCCTGTCCCCGGCGCGCGCCGAAGAGGGCGAGATCAGCTTCTGCAACGAGTTTCCGCACACGCTGTACATCGCCATCGCCTACGAACAGTACCCCGACAACTACATCTCGCGCGGTTGGCTCGAGGTCGAGACCGGCAAATGCTACGTGTTCGATACGGCGATCCGCGTGCACGGCTTCTATTACCGCGCCGAGAGCGAGAGCTATCGCGAGGGAAAGCACAAGGTGAAGATGCTGTGGGGGACGGAGCGGAAGTTCGCCATCAGGGACTCCAATTTCCAGTCCTACAACGCCGATAAGGCTTATTCCGGCATGCGGCTCGCGGGCTTCGCCAAGGGCGCCGAGTCGAGCGGGGTGCCGGTCACCGCCATCGTCACCTTCACCGAGACCGGCGGATCGACCATCACCGTCCCCAAGCCGCAGGACGCCTCGGGCGGAGGCGAGGCCGCGCCGCCGCCGGCGTCGCCTCAGCGCGAAGCAAGTCCCGCCCCGCAAGGAGAGCCGCCGCCGTCGGCAGGCGGCATCGAGGACAAGTCCTCGGCGAGTTCTTCCGGCGGCCAATAACCGCCATCCCCCACCGCGGGTATGAAAAGAAGCCCGGCTCGGGGGCGGCCGGGCTTCTCATGCTCACGACTGGCGTTGGAGCCAAGCATCGATGCGTTGGCGGGGAGCCAAGGGGAGGAGCATCGATGCCGTGTGGGTAACGTGCGGCTTCCGATCAGGTTCCCCGGGCCGGCAGGACGGAATCGAGGCGGCGACCCCATATAATTAAAAGGTCGCTGCTCGCATCGGGCGACGGCGCCAAGAGTAAGGTCGAAAGCCCTTGAGACGCATCGTTGCCATGTTCGCCACCGCGGCTCTCTTGTCGTTGAGCGCGGTCGCGCTCGCCGATGCCGGCAGCAGCGTGAGCAGCCGCTCGTTCTCGACCGCTCCGCTTCTGATCAATCCTGGCGCGAGGTATTCGCTCGACTACGGGACCAAGTTCCACACCAATCCCGGCGGCAAGTACGTGTTTCGCGGCCAGGCGCGGAAGTTCCACACGAACCCCGGCGGCAAGTACGTCTATCCGGGTTACACCGCTGCGCCGCATTGAGCGGGAGGGGGAATTCATCAGTTTCGGGCTAGGAGGCCGGCGGGCAATTGCGATTGTCGCTCGCTTGTGGCCGGAACTTGGTCCTCCGTCCTAACCGCCGGCGGCAGAGTCGCCCAGGAGTCGGGCGAGGCTCCCGACAAGTCTATGACTTGAGGCATGTCCACCACGACCGAATGGAGCTCGGCCCGCTTCGACTGGATGACCACCGTTTCGACGGACTGAGCACTCGCGCCGCCCGTCGCGTAAGCGAGGACGATGGCGCCCAAGAGGCAAAGGGCGAGGAGCAAAATTTGCATGCGGAGCTCCGAGGCAGAGCCCGCCCGTCACACTCACAACCGCGCTGCCGAACAATCGTTCCGGAGATGAGTCGACGGCGACCCCTTTTTAAGTCGGAACGCTCGCGCTTTCTGACCGCTTTGGACCGCTCCCGCGGCACGTAAGCCGAAGGACAAAAGGGGATCTCGAATCGGCGCCTTTACTCAGGACGACAGGACGCGGTCGATGCGTTTTCTAGCCTCCTTCACCGCATCTTCCTTGCGCGGCGCGAGACTCCTGAGCGTGGACCGCGACAGGATGGGAAGGTCGGCGCGCGTGGGATGGACACTGACGCACCACTGCGACCATTCACGCCTAGGCACAATCTCATAGCCGCGATAACGGCAGGTTTCTGCGTTTGCCATCTGAGGACCTCGCGGTTAGGCCCCCCGTCTCTTGTCCAACGCGTCAACGGCCATACTGTTTCGTCAACGGCCAGACTGTTTCGCCCTGTCTGGAAGACTAGACATAGAACAATCAGCGGTGTGGCGGCGCGAGCAACCCCCGCGGGACCGCCAGGTCACGTCGCCCCTCACGGGGAGGGATGAGTTCGCGGGGGTCAAGCCGGGCTAATAGCCGACGACGACGCCACCACGCGGACCTACGACCGCGAAGCCCGGGCCGGGCGCCACATAGTCGTAATCGACCGGCGGCACCGCCTCATAGGCGACCGGCGGCGGGTAGGCCACGGGCGGACCGTAGGTAACCGTCGGCGGGTAATATGCCGGCGCGGCATACGGATCGTAGACATAGTCGTGTTCGATGATGACCCGGCGCCGCACCTGCTCGAGCTTCGCCGGCCCGCCGCGGTTCACGGCGTCGTTGATATAGGCGTGGTGCTCTCCGGCAGAGGCGGGCGTCGTCGCAACTGCCGCGCTGCCGAGAGCCGCAAGAAGAGTCGCACCGCCGAACGCCGCCAAGCGGGCGGAGCGCGTGATAGTGAGAGCCGTCCGTTTCATCGAAGCCTCCTTTATGTTGGCTTGTGGACCTCTAGGGCCAACAACGGGCGCCACGGGTTGTTCCGTAGATGCCTACGGCCGATATGTTGCCGCAGCTTGCCTCTTGTTGCACTTGCAAATTATTCGCATCTAAAATATGTTGACTGTGAGAGGTCCCCCCAAGAGGGAAGTCCATGCTCGATCGCACCAAGGCCGACACGGCCGATCCTGCGCTCGCTGAGCGCAACGATTGCCTGCGCGGCGCGGGCACCCGGTCGGCGCCGGCAGACCGCGCGGCGGAGGAGCACCACGACATCAATCGCGGCTGGCGGCGCGCCTCGCGCGAGCCCTCGCTCGCCGACGTGTTCGGCTCGATCAAGACGCGTCCCACGGGGCCAATGTGGCGGAAGCTCATCGCTTTCCTCGGCCCCGGCTATCTCGTCGCCGTGGGCTATATGGACCCCGGCAATTGGGCGACCTCGCTCGCCGGCGGATCGAAGTTCGGCTACGCGCTGCTGTCGATCGCGCTCCTCTCCAACATCATGGCGATCATCCTCCAGGCGCTCTGCGCCAGGCTCGGCGTGGCCTCTGGGCGCGATCTCGCGCAAGCCTGCCGCGACGCCTTTCCGCGTTTCGTCGCCTGGCCGCTCTGGGCGCTCGCCGAGCTTGCCATCTGCGCCACCGATTTGGCCGAGGTGATCGGAACGGCGATCGGGCTCAATCTCCTGTTCGGCATCCCGCTCGAGCTCGGCGTCATCCTCACCGCGCTCGACGTGTTCCTCATCCTCGGCATGCAGCGGCTCGGCTTCCGCTATATCGAGGCGTTCATCGTCGCGCTGCTCGGCGTGATCGCCGCCTGTTTCGGCATCCAGATCGCCATGGCCGATCCCGATTGGGGCCGGGTGATCTTAGGCTTCGCGCCGACGGTCGAGATCGTGCGGAATCCCGAGATGCTCTATCTCGCCCTCGGCATCCTCGGCGCCACGGTGATGCCGCACAACCTCTATCTCCATTCGGGCATCGTGCAGACGCGCGCCTATGGCCGCTCGGTCGCGGAGAGGCGCGAGGCGATCACGCTCGCCACCATGGACTCGACCATCGCGCTGATGTTCGCGCTCACCATCAACGCCTCGATCCTGATCCTCGCCGCGGCGACCTTCCACAAGATCGGCCAGACGAACGTGGCGGAGCTCGGCCAGGTGCATTCGTTCCTCGCGCCGCTGCTCGGCTCGGCGCTCGCACCCACTCTGTTCGGCATCGCGCTGCTCTGCTGCGGGCTCAACTCGACGGTGACGGCGACGCTGTCGGGCCAGATCGTGATGGAGGGCTTTCTCGACATCCGCCTGCCGCCGTGGATGCGGCGGCTCGCCACGCGCGCGCTCGCCATCATTCCGGCCGCGATCGTCACCATCTGGTGGGGATCGCAAGGCACGGCCAAGCTTCTCATCCTCTCGCAGGTGATCCTCTCGCTTCAGCTTCCCTTTGCCATCGTGCCGCTCGTGATGTTCACCGCGGACAAGCGCAAGATGGGTCCGCTCGTCGCGCCGCGATGGATCACGGCGCTTGCCGCCCTCGTCGCCGTGACAGTGATCGCGCTCAACGTCAAGCTGCTCGCCGATTTCTTTGCCGCGCTGTAGCTGGGGCGAGGAAATTGATGGTCACCTTCGCGTCGTTGCGCCATGATGTGGCCGGATTTCCGGGGCGGAGCTTTTGCCATGCGCGTTCCCCTCGCCCTCATCCCGGTCCTCGCCGCAGCCGCTTCGCTCGCGGCTTGCGCGACGGCGGTCCAGGGGCCGGCCGACATGGTGAACCGGATCACGGCGAGCGACCCCACCCAACCCTATATCGGCATGACCAAGGCCGAGGTGATCTCCTGCGCCGGCCAGCCGCATTCGCGCTACGGCGGCGCGGCGGGCGAGACGCTCACCTACCACTATAGCGGGGCGGGACCGGTGCCCGCGAAGGACGACAAGCAGGACGACAAGAAGCAGAAGGGCCCGTTTGCCGGCATTGGCGGCAAGAAGGACAAGGGCGGCTGGGACTGCACCGCGAGCTTCGTGTTCGACGGCGACCGCGTCGCGCGCATCACCTTCGCACATAAGGACGTCGACAGCCCCTATGCCTGGCAGAAGGAAAAAGACCCGGTGAAGCGGGAGAAGATGCGCACCACGCCGCCGCCGACCTGCGCCTTCTCCCTGCCCAACTGCCCGCGCTGATCTCTAATTACGTCATCGCCGGGCTTGACCCGGCGATCCAGGGCGCCTCGCTCGGAGTTCGTGGCCACCGGATGCCCGGCTCAAGGCCGGCCATGGCGCTTCGAGCTGGCAGGACGACAACAGTGATCACGCGGGGGCATGGCAGACGGCCTCGATGTTGTTGCCGTCGGCGTCGAGCACGAAGGCGGCGTAGTAATTGGCATGGTAATGCGGGCGCAAGCCCGGAGGGCCGTTGTCCCGCGCGCCGGCGGCGATCGCCGCTGCGTAGAAGGCATCGACCTCGGCGCGGTTGCGCGCGGCGAAGGCGACATGGACGCGCCCCTCGCCTGCGGGGCGGAGGCCTTCGCCGATCCAGAAGAACGGCTTGCCTTGAGCCCCGAAGCCGACCGCCGCGCCGCCTCCGGTCTCCTCGGCCGAGACCTGCATGACGATGCCGATGCCGAGCGGGGCGAGCGCCTTCAAATAGAACTCGGTCGTCCGGGCCACATCGCCGACCGAGATGCCGATATGGTCGATCATGGGCGTCCTTTGCCGCTACTCGGCGCGCTCGACCATCTTGCGCTTGAGGGAGGCGATCGCGGACGCCGGGTTCAGACCCTTGGGGCAGGCCTTGGTGCAGTTCATGATGGTGTGGCAGCGATAGAGCCGGAAGGGATCCTCGAGCTCGTCGAGCCGCTCGCCGGTGCGCTCGTCGCGGCTGTCCTCGATCCAGCGGTTGGCCTGGAGCAGGACGGCGGGGCCGAGATAGCGGTCGCCGTTCCACCAATAGGAGGGGCAGGCGGTCGAACAGCAGGCGCACAGGATGCACTCGTAGAGCCCGTCGAGCTTGTCGCGATCCTCCTTGGACTGAAGCCATTCCTTCTGCGGCGTGGGGGAATCGGTCTTGAGCCAGGGCTCGATCGAGCGGTGCTGGGCATAGAAATTCGTCATGTCCGGCACGAGGTCCTTGACCACCGGCATATGCGGCAAGGGATAGATGGCGATCACGGAGCCGCGCGCGTCGTCGGCATGCATGGTGCAGGCGAGCGTGTTGGTGCCGTCGATATTCATCGAGCAGGAGCCGCACACACCCTCGCGGCAGGATCTCCGGAAGGTGAGCGTGGAATCGACGTTATTCTTGATCCAGATGAGCGCGTCGAGAACCATCGGGCCGCACTCGTTCATGTCGACCCAATAGGTGTCGAGTCGCGGGTTCTCGCCCGTCTCGGGGTCGTAGCGGTAGATGCGGTACTCGCGCCAGCGCCCGTCCTCGGCCCCTTGCGGCGGCGGGTTCCACGCCTTTCCCTTGGTGACCTTCGAGTTGCGGGGAAGAGTGAACTGGACCATGGCGAGACCCAAAGCTAGGTGGCTGTGCGATCTAGGTAGCGAGAGACGCCGCCATCGGCAAGAAAAAGCCGCCTCTAGGCGGCTTCCTTGCCTTTGGCGCGGCGGATGAGGGCGCCGATGCCCCGCCTGAGATAGGAGGCGATAACCGCCGGCAGGAGGACGGCGAGCGCGGAGCCCGTCAGCCAGCCTCCGAGATAGGCGAGGTCGGCGCCGGCCAGCACGTTGCGGAGACCGATCAGGACGAGGCCCACATAGGCAAAGGCCGGCACGGCGCCGGCGATAATGGCGGTCTTGAGCCTCGTGCAGAACAGCCCAAGGATGAAGGATACCAGTGAGAAGACCGCACTGATCGAGCCCATGATCCCCCTTTGGCGCGCCGTGGCGGCGCCAGGCTGCCTCAGGCGTCGAGTATAGCGCGGACTTTGCGGGCAAGCGCGTGCTGGGTGTAAGGCTTGTTCAGGAGTTGAACGCCGGGATCGAGCCGTCCCTGGTGGACGATGGCGTTGCGGGTGTAGCCGGTGGTGAAGAGCACGCGCAGGCCGGGGCGGATGCCCCTGGCCTGGTCGGCGAGAGCGCGGCCGTTCATCGCGCCGGGGAGGACGACATCGGTGAACAAGAGGTCGATCGGGGAACCGTCGGCCAGGACGCTCAGCGCCTCCTTGGCGTCGCCCGCGGCAAACACGCGATAGCCGAGCCCTTCCAGAACCTCGACGGCATACTCGCGCACGCCGTCATTGTCCTCGACCACGAGAACGGTCTCGTCCTTTTTCGCGCTCGGCGTGGGCGTCGGGCGCGTGGGCTTGCCGGCGGGAACCGCCGCAACCTTTTCCGCTTCGCTCGCGCGGGGAAGGTAGATCTTCACCGTCGTGCCCTGTCCCTCTTCACTGTAGATGCGGACATGGCCGCCGGATTGCTTGACGAAGCCGTGCACCATGGCAAGCCCGAGGCCCGAGCCTTCGCCTTGCGGCTTGGTGGTGAAGAAGGGCTCGAACACGCGTTCGAGGACCTCCTTCGCGATGCCGGTTCCCGTGTCGCTTACGCACAGCATGACGTATTCCCCCGCCTCGATGTCGCCGAACTGCTCGACGTAGTGCTCGTCGAGGTAGCAGTTCGCTGTCTCGATGTTGAGATGGCCGCCGTGTGGCATCGCGGCCTTGGCATTGAGGGCGAGATTGAGCAGCACATTCTCGACCTGATGCGGATCGACGAAGGTCGGCCACACGCCGGCGCCGAGCACGGTTTCGAGTTCGATGTCCTCGCCAAGCGAGCGGTGCAGGATCTCGACCATGCCGGTGACGAGCCGGTTGAGATCGACGCGCTTCGGCTCGAGCGCCTGCCGGCGCGAGAAGGCGAGCAGGCGTTGGGTGAGCTGCGCGGCGGCGTTCGCGCCTTTCAAGGCCGACTGAACCGGCTTTGCGAGCTTCGCCTGGAGATCGGCACCATCCTCGTCGCCGGCCTCGGCGAGCTTGCGCTTGATGGTATCGAGATTGCCGATGATGACGGTGAGAAGGTTGTTGAAGTCGTGAGCGATGCCGCCGGTGAGCTGGCCGACCGCCTCCATCTTCTGCGATTGTTGCAATGTCGCCTCGGCCTCGAGGCGCCGCTTCGATTCGGCCTCGAGTTCGGCGCCGCGCTCGAGCAGGCCTTTCACCGCCGCCCGCGTCGAAACCGCCAAGATGGCGGCGAGGATGGTCGCGGTCAGCAGGGCAACACCGATCAAGCCGGCGAACAGATAGCGGGACTGAAGGGCTGCTGCCTGCCGCGCATCGAGAAGATTGCGCTCGGTGTAGAGCACCTGTTCGGTCTCGGCGCGAATCTTGGTCAAGAGCTCGCGGTCGTCGCGCGAATTGATGATGGCGAGCGCGGCATCCCGCTCTCCGCTCTTGGCCAAGGCGACGCATTTCTGCAGCTGCTCGGCCTTCGCCCCGATCAACCCGTCGAGGATCTTTACGCGGCCTTGCTGGACGATGTTGTCGGCGGTCAGCGCGGTGAGCGACTTGAGATGCGAACCGGCATCGGCCAGGGAGGGGGCGAACTGATCGAGGTCCGCCGCCTCCATGCTAAGCAGATAGCTGCGGACGGCGCTTTCGGCGTCAGTGGTCGAAATCAGAAAGGCCTGGGCCGCGTGCTGCACCTCGAAGGTATGCGTCACCCGAAGATCGGCCTGGCGGGAGCGCAACAGCCCGAAGACCAAGGCGAGCGTGGCGAGCGCGAGCAGAAGAAAACCCGAAGCGATGATGATTCTCGAGTTCTGCAACAGCCGATTTGCCCTTTCGACGCGATGCACAGTGAACCTCCTGCGCTCTGGCGCGTTTGCTAAACGCACAGCTAGACTGGTGGTTACCTTGCGTCATCGCAGGAGTTTCGCGTGCCGCGTATTCTGGTCTTAGATGACGAGCCGTTGATCTCCATGCTGGTCGAGGATTGGCTGACCGACCTCGGCTGCGAGGTAGTCGGACCCGT
>NZ_DASRGO010000197.1:0-5739 GCF_035650995.1 Methyloceanibacter sp.
CGTGCGCGCGGCGATCTTCAGCCAGTCGGCCGCGCCCAATGCGACGGCGAACGATGCCGTGCTCTCGGCCTTCCACATCTTGAACCAGTTCGACATCCCGAAAGGCGCGGTGGTGAACGCCGCCATCGGCGAGCCGACGCCTGAGATCACCGAATGGACGAGCGTCGCCGACCTCAAGAATCTCCGCTGGTACTTCCGCACCTTCTCCGACCAGTCGATTCACATGGTCGATCTCAAAACGGCGGTCGAGGCCGCCAAGGGCGAGATCGCGACCATCGAGATGGAAGGAACCAAGCAGCCGATTGCCGACGTTTCTTCGGCCTCTGCGGCGGCCAACTAGCGGCGGAACCGAGGGAATTGTCCGCCATTCATGGAAGCAGGCCTTTGGCGCCCGAGCAGTAGCCCAAGAGGTGCTCAAGGCCAGGCGAAGGCCCCGGGGCGTCTCCCTGGGGCCTTTGGTCTTTCGCGGGACTCTAGATGCTTATCTGGCGAAGCTTGTTGCTGCGCATGGGCAGTTCGAAGATTGCGCCCGGCTCAACGAGCGAGTGCTGCATTCTCATTGTATCCCAGAGGAGCAACAGGCGAGCGGCCTGCTTCAACACGGGCGCCTTGTGTAGGCCACGCGATAGAAAGAAGCCTGTCAGTCGTGACGCGCGCCAAGCCTCGCGTTCGGCGCGGTTTCGGCTGATGCGCCGGTCGCCGGAAACGACGATCCACCCGCCCTCCCGCCCGAGCGCCGCAATCCATTCGGTATCGGTTACGTCGGGGGGGAATTTGTCTTTCAGCGGAACGACCGTATCCGCCGGCTCGACCAGTAGGTTTATTGCACGCGCGATTCGCGGCGCGAGGTTGTGATCGAAAAGAACCTTCAAGCGGCAAGCTCTTGTTCGAAGCGCAGGGCATCTCGAACGACATCGACCGGCACTTCGTAGATGCGGGCAGCTTTGGCCGGAGAGCCTTCGGCAATCGCAGCCTCGGCCAACACGGCGGTCGGAATCCCGGAAGCGCTGGCTATTGGTTGGCCGAACGATCGAGCCGGATCCACGACGATGGTCTTCCTGCCGGCAAGAGGCCACCAACGGCTCGGCACGCCTCCCATCAGCTCGATATCCTTGAAAGTCGGCTCCACGATACGGTGGAACGCGAACTGCTTCTTCACGAGGTCGAGCAGTTCAGGTTCGTCGGCTTCACCGAAGGCCTGAAGAAAGATGGTGCGTCCGTCGGTACGAAACTTGGCCGTGGACAAAGGCCGCGCTTCGCCCAGCGCCTCTCTGGCCACAGCGAGGCATTTTCGAATGGTTTGAAGGCTAAGTCCCGCCTTTTCGAAGGCATCGACGAATCTGAGTTCCATGAGATCGCGGAAACCTAGCTCGACATGACCATTCGCCCTCGGCAATTGCGATTGCCAGAGGGCGTCGCTGCGATAGCTTCGGCCGCCTGAAGCGGAGGCATATCCCTCCAACCAGCGCTGGATTCGTCGCGGCGGCACTTTGATGAGCCGCGCTGCCTCGCTCGCAGTGTAGTAGCCGATTCCAACTGGCGGCGCGTTTTCCATAGACAAGGTCCTCCGGAACCCAATTTACATGAAGATCGCAAAAATAGAATCAAGCACCCCCTTGAGAAAAGATCCAGGCAATCGACCCGGCTCCCCCTCCCAGCAGAGGAACCAGATGGCTGCGGACCTGTTATCCAGCTTGGGCAGCGCGGCGTGAGCAAATCTCCGAAGGCCCTATCGCGGCGCCGAGCATCTTGCTATGCCGGAAGAACGCAGGCCCGAGAGATTTCGCGACATGCCGTCCCGCTCGCCCTTGCCGTTCTTCTCCTCCTCGCCGGACGCGCGCACCGCGACGCTCCAGGGCCTCCTTATCGCAACCATCGTCATCTGCGGCCTCTATTTCGGGCGTGACGTTCTGCTGCCGCTCGCTCTCGCCATCCTGTTGAGTTTCGTCCTCTCGCGCCCGCTCATCTGGCTCAGGCGACTAGATGTGCCACGGCTGCTCGCGGTCGGCATCGTGGTCGGCTTCGCCTTCATCGTCATCGCCGGGCTCGGCTGGCTCTTGTCGCGCGAGGCGGCCGATCTCGCCGCCGACCTGCCGCGCTACCAGACGACGCTATCGGACAAGATCAAAGCCTTACGCGATTCGACGGCGAGTTCACCGGTCCTGCAGCGGGCGGGCGACGTGCTGTCCAATCTGCAGAGCGAGCTTTCGGGGTCCGACGAGAGCAGCACCCCGCCGCCTCCGCCGGAGGTCGGCACGCCGGCGCAAAAACCGGACGACAAGCCGCTCGAAGTCGTGGTCAAGGACCGCGAGCTGACCCCGCTCGAGTTCTACCAGTCGCTCGCCGGCACGCTGCTTCCGCCGCTCGCCACTGCCGGCATCGTGCTCCTCATCGTCGTGTTCATCCTGCTCCAGCGCGAGGACCTGCGCGACCGCCTGATCAGGCTGTTCGGCTCCGCCGACCCGCAGCGCGCCACCTCGACCTTGACCGACGCCGCCAACCGGCTGAGCCGCTATTTCCTGCGCCAGGTCGTCATCAACTCGGCCTACGGCGCTCTTGTCGGCTTCGCGCTCTGGGCGCTCGGCATGCCGAGCCCGCTCGCCTTCGGCCTGCTCGCCGGGCTGATGCGCTTCGTGCCTTATGTCGGGGTGTTCATCGCCGCGGCGCCCCCGCTCTTCGTCGCCGCCGCGATCGATCCCGGCTGGACGAGCTTCTTCGTCGTGCTCGCGATCTATGCCCTCGGCGAGTTCACCATGGGCCAGGTGGTCGAGCCGCTCGTGTTCGGCCACGGCACCGGCGTCTCGCCCATCGCCGTCGTCATCTCGACCGTGTTCTGGACCTGGCTATGGGGGCCGCTCGGGCTGATCCTCGCCATGCCCATGACCGTATGCCTCGCCGTCCTTGGCCGCCATGTCGAGGGACTCAAGTTCTTCGACGTGCTGCTCGGCGATCAGCCCGCGCTCACGCCGGAGGAGAGCTTCTACCACCGCGCGCTCGCAGGCGACCCCGCCGAGATCACCTATCACGCCGAGCTCTGCCTGAAGGACAAGAGCCTGCAATGCTATCTCGATGAGGTGGCGCTGCCTGCGCTCAGGCTGGCCGAGCGCGACCTCGCCCGCGGCTCGCTCGACGAGGATCAGACCGAGAAGATCGACGCGACGGTGAAAGAGGTGCTCGCCGATCTCCTCGACTACGAGCCGCGCCGCTGGTTCGCCCATCTCAGGCGGAAGCCCGAGCGCGACAGGGGCGAGGAGGCTGCGACCGGGCTTGCTTCGCTCGATGCGATGGAGGAAGCCGAGGACGAGGAGGCCGTCAAGTTGATCGAGCGCCCAGAGCTTGCGCCGGGCTGGGTGGTGGAGAAGCCGGTGCTCGTCATCGGCGCGCGCACCCCCCTCGACGACGCAGCCGGCGCGCTCCTCGCCGCCATCCTCAACAAGGGCGGGCTCGACGCCGAGGCGCTCGGGCCCGAGACGATCGCTCCCGGCCATATCGCCTCGCTCGCCCAGACCGAAGCCAAGCTCCTCGTGCTGTCGCTGCTCGATCTCGGCAACGGCCCGGCGGTGATCCGCTACATCGTACGGCGCTTGCGGCGCATCCTGCCCAAGGACACCGCGATTCTCGTCTGCCTGTGGACCGAAGGCGAGGCGCCGGCCACGCTCGAGGCCGTCCTTACTCAGGCCGAAGCCGACGCCTGCGCGACCAATCTTCCCCAGGCGGTCAAGATTTGTGTCGAGTTCGCCAAGGGCGAGCGCGGCAAGCGGGAGGAGACGCCAGAGCCCAAGGCGCCGGTCGTTCCCGCGGCAAGCGAGATCGGCCGCGCCTCCGATGCCGCCGCGTCTGCCACGCCGCCCGAGCCTGCGGAGTCATCGGCCGGGACACCCGCCCCCGCCCAAGCCGCGCCCGCGGCGCAAGCCTCCGCACCCACGCCGGCGGCAGAAGCCTCTCGGCCGAAGAACGGCCGGAAGCGGACACCTACCCCGCGAAAACCACAGACCGCGCCGGCTTAGGATCGGCGGCGACGAGATCGGCGATGGCGCGGGCGATCTTGGCGCCCCCTTCAACCGACGGCTCGACCTCGTTGGCGTAGTCGCTCTCCTTGGTGACGATCAACCTGAGATCGATCAAGGGCAACGCGCGCGCGAACGCTTCGCGCGTGATGATGTCGTTGAAGACGGTAAGCCCGGTCGCGGCGATCCGGTGCGTATCGGGATCGCGGTAATTCGCTTCGTAGATGGTGCACACCGCGGCGGGGAGCTTCGTCGCGAGCACGCCTTCGAGCATGGCGCGATAGTTTGCCCGGAACTCCTCCCTGATCACGCCCAGTTTGTCGAGCACCTCGGCGACCGAGCGTGCCGTCTCCTCGAGCAGCCCCTTGTGCTTCAGCGCATCGTTCCCGCCGACGCTGATGACGAGATGGGTCGCGTCGGGCGGCAGCCGCTCGATCTGGCCCGCGATGTCGAGCGTGGTCGAGCCGTCGACGGCGTTGAGCGAGGCGGTCCAGCCCGGCGGCAGATCGGCCTTGAGCTGTTCGATCACGTCAGGCCCGTCGCCGACATAGCGCTTGTTGTCGAAGATCGAATCGCCGAGCAGCACCACGTGCTTCATGCCGCCACCTGCCTCCGTTCGCCCGCCCGACAGGTGCGCCGCAGCGATGAACGTCATGCCGGCGATAACGGTTCGGCGCGAGGGTCGGTGCGGCGTCTCGTCGGTCATGTTCGTCTTTTCCCCTAGGTGCGCTTGCCTGAATCCGATTTGGCACATCTCCGGTCGCTTGATAAGCGGCGACGCGGCCTTGTATGCCTTCACCCCCTCACCCTTTCCCGCAAGGGGCGAGGGGATTTGCACGCTGCCGCGAGTCCTCCCTCATGCGGCGGATTTCGCGCGGACCGGCGCGAAGCGGCCGAAGAGAAGGGCGGTCAGGGAGCCTGCGAGAAGGGCGCCGGCGAGGAAGATGAGCGAGGTGGTGAAGGTGCCGGTCGCCTCCTTCATGCCGCCGATGAGAGTCGGACCGACCAGGCCGCCGACATTGCCGATCGAATTGATGAGGGCGAAGCCGGCGGCGGCCGCCGTGCCGGTGAGCACGGCGGGCGGCAGCGACCAGAACGGGCCCATGGCGGCAAAGATGCCGAGCGTCGCGAGCGAGAGCGCGATCATGGTGACGGCGAGACCCTCGCCTCCCGCCGCCCAGGCGAACGCCGCCGCGGCAAGGAGGAAGGGCAGCGCGAGGTGCCAGATGCGCTCGGCCGTAGCGTCGGAATGCCAGCTCCACAGGATCATGCCGATACTCGCCGCGAGATAGGGGATGGCCGACAGGAAGCCGATTGTCAGTGGATCGAGCCCGAACGTCTCGATGACCTGCGGCAGCCAGAAGCTGACGCCGTAAAGACCGATCGCTCCGCAGAAATAGATGAGGCACAGCATCATCACCTGCGGCTGGATGAAGGCGTGCTTCAAGTCGGCGTAGCCGGCGTCCCGTGTGGCCTTGGCTTCTTGGGCGAGCACTGCTTCGAGCGCGCCGCGCTCCTCTTCGGTGAGCCATTCCGCATGGCGCGGCCGGTCGTCGAGAAAGAGAAGCGCAACGATGCCGAGCGCGATCGCCGGAATTCCTTCGAGAATGAACAGCCAGTGCCAGCCCTTGAGGCCCGCGGTGCCGTGCATCTCGAGGAGAAGGCCCGAGACCGGGCCGCCGATCATGGTGGCGACCGGAACCGCGGCCATGAACAGAGCGACGATGCGGGC
>NZ_DASRGO010000198.1:0-44189 GCF_035650995.1 Methyloceanibacter sp.
CCTTGCGTTCCTCTGGGACAGAGGCGCACCGGGAATGCTTTTCTTCCGTTTGGGCGGTGCTTGAACCATGATCCAAGTCCATCCCCAATTGGAAGAGGGCGTCACTGGACATGGCGTCCTCCCTCCAACCAGCAGATGTGCAAGTACAAACGAGGCGCTATTTACACCCGCGTTCACGCGATGCAAGAGGTTTTTGCCTCTCTGAGGCAGAATGACACCGAAAAAGTTTCCAAGAGCCTTCCAGCGAATGCTCCGCGACGCGCCACATGCGCGAGCCGAGTGGCACTGAGCGACCGACGAGTGCCGAGCCAAGAAGCATGAGCGCAGACGAGCAGGACTTGATCAGGATCGTCGAGGCGCCTTACGGCTCGGACCTCTACCGGCAGTCGGTCCTCCTCCGCGAGGAGGTGCTCCGGATTCCGCTCGGGCTCACGCTGAGCGAGGAGGAGCTAAAGGACGATGTCCAACGCCGGCATTTCTGTGCGCTCTCCCACGGCGCCGTGGTGGGCTCGGTCTCGCTCAGGCCGCTCGACGCGAAGACCGTTCAGCTCCGCCAGATGGCGGTCGCCGAGGACCGGCGGCGGGAGAAGATCGGGGCCGAGCTGCTCAAGCGCGCCGAGGCGTTCGTGCGCAAGGAAGGCTTCAGGCGCATGGTGCTGAACGCGAGGCTCGGGGCCGAGGGCTTCTATGCGCGGTTCGGCTACGTTGCCTCCGGCGATCCCTTCGACGAAAAGACCATTCCCCATATCCGGATGAGCAAAGACTTGGCCTAGCGGCCGGGAAGGAGAGCGACGATGGACCTCAAGGTCGGAGACAAGGCGCCCGATTTCACGCTTCCGTCGGACGGAGGCGGAGATGTTTCCTTGCAGGCGCTCAGGGGAAAGACGGTCGTGCTCTACTTCTACCCCAAGGACGACACCTCAGGCTGTACGGCAGAGGCCTGCGCCTTCCGCGACGCCCTCCCCGACTTCGCCAAGGTCAAGGCGACGGTCATCGGCATCTCGCGCGATTCGGTCGCAAGTCATGACAGGTTCAAGACGAAGTACGGCCTTCCCTTCCCGCTCGCCTCCGACGAGGACGGCAAAGTGTGCGAGGCTTACGGCACCTGGGTGGAGAAGAGCATGTACGGCCGCAAATATATGGGGATCGAGCGGGCGACCTTCCTCATCGACGGCAATGGCGTCATCCGCGGCATCTGGCGCAAGGTGAAGGTGCCGGGACATGCGGCAGAGGTTCTGGAAGCGGCATCGGCCCTGGGCTAGCGCGGAGGAGGTCCACGATGAGAGGCATTGGGTTGGTCGTTGCGATCCTCGCAGGTCTCGTTGGGGCGCCGCTCGCGCTCGCCGAGGAGGGCTACGTGCCGGGGCTCGGCGACATCATGACCACGATCCAGATGCGCCACATCAAGCTCTGGTTTGCCGGGAAGTCCAAGAACTGGGAGCTTGCGAGCTACGAGCTCGAGCGGATCAGACAGAGCCTCGAGGACGCGGCCACCCTCTATTCGGGCATCCCCGCCGAATATGTCGGGGCGACCGTCGGCCCGATCCAGGACATCGACGCCGCGGTGAAGGACAAGAACGGCACGGAGTTCGTCAAGGCCTACGGCGCGCTCACCGGGGCCTGCAACGCCTGTCACCAAGCCATCGGCCGGGGCTTCATCGCCATCCAAACGCCAAGCGCTTCGCCCTTCACCGATCAGTCCTTCACGCCGCCGAAGCGGTGATGGACGGTCATCAAATCAGGGGAGGGCTTTTTGGGCTGTCGCGGGGCATTTGGTTCTGCCTCCTCCTCGTGCTTCTGACCACGATCGGAGCGGTCGGGGGCCCGCGCATCTACGCCACCGCGGTCGTCGGCTCGGGCTTCATGGCGCAGACCCTGTGCGAAGGGGTGTTCATATCGGGCCGTGAGCCGCAATCGCTGTTCGCCGAGGAGATGGCCGGCAAGGGCTACGAACTGCTCGTCTTCTTCCAGGCCGAGATCGACCGGGAGAAGAAGCAGGTCAGCGCCTCGGCGTTCGGCATCGGCGGTCAGACCGCGATCTTCCGTGAGGGCCTGGGCTGCACACTGCTCGATGGACGCTCGGAGTCCGATCTCGATGCGCAAGCCGCCGGACTTTTCCCTGCATCCGCCCCGGCGCATAGCGATGCCTCCTGGCCCGAGGGCGACAGGGTCGAGCTCGGCGCGCTGCCGGAGGGTATCGATGGGCAAGCGCTCAACCGGGCCATCGACGGCATCTTCGCCGAACCCGATCCTTCGCATCTGCGGCGCACGCGAGCCCTCGTTGTCGTGCATCGCAGTCGCATCGTGGCCGAGCGCTACGCGCCCGGCTTCACCGCCGCCATGCCGCTGATCGGTTGGTCGGTCGGCAAGGGGCTCACCAACGCACTGATCGGCCTTCGCGTGAAGGACGGCAGACTCGCGCTCTCCGACACCGGGCTGATGCCCGAGTGGCGCGGCAAGAACGACCCGCGCCGGGCCATCACCTTGGATCAGCTGATGCGGATGACGAGCGGACTCGCCTTCGACGAGAGCTACGGCGATACCGACAGCGACGTGGTGCGGATGCTGTTCGCGGAGGGCGACAAGGCGGCGTTCGCAGCGGACAAGCCGCTCCTCTTTCCGCCCGGCACGCATTTCGCCTATTCCAGCGGTACGACGACGATTCTGGCCGGCATCCTGCGCCAGACCTTTGCCGAAGAGACTGACTATCTCGCCTACCCGAGGCTCCGGCTATTCGACCCGCTCGGCATGAGAAGCGCGGTGCTCGAGCCCGATGCGTCAGGCACGTTTGCCGCGTCGTCCTTCTTCTTCGCCACGGCGCGGGACTTCGCGCGGCTCGGTCTCCTGTTCCTGCATGACGGCGTTTGGCAGGGCACGCGCATCCTGCCCGAGGGCTGGGTCGCATACAGCCTCACGCCCACTGCCATCTCGCCCGAGGCTGAGTACGGCGCGCATATGTGGCTGAAGCTTCCCGAATCGGCGGGAGGCGGAGAGCCGCCGATGCCGGGCGATGCTTATTACATGCTCGGTCACGACGAGCAGATCGTGGCCGTTGTGCCGTCGCGCGATCTCGTCATCGTGAGGATCGGGCTGACGCGCGAGGGCGGCGACTGGGACACGGCCCGGGAGCTTGCCCCGATCGTGGCCGCATTCCCGGCGGAAGGACCATGAACGAGGCGACCCCGGCCGCTTGGCGCAGGAAGGCGCGAAACGGCCGGGCCGGATTGCTAGGGCTGTTCGCCCTCAATGACTACTGTTGAGCCGGCGGCGGATTCTGGGCCGGCGGCGTCTCTGCGGGCGGCGTCTCAGGCGGCGTCGAGGGAGCGGCGGCCGGAGGCGTCGACTCCTCCTTTTTCTCGCCGCAGCTGTTGGCCGACAGGCCGACGAGCGCGATCGCGGCAATCGCTGTCGCGAAAAGAACTCTTCTCATGGTCATCTCCTCTTCTGGGCTCAGCTTCCGCCAGGCGCGAATGCGAGGCCTGCATCTTACGCGAAACTAAAGGCCTCTACCTCATCTACGAGGCTTGTGCACGCCCTTGATGACGATGTGCCGGGAACTATCCCCATGTGCATTAACTCTCCGCGGCGCAGTTTGGTTCGCTCACGCGACTTCGGCGTTGCTGCAAATGGGGTTTGACAGACGCATAACTATACGGTTATATGTTATGTTATGTCCTTGCAGCAAAACGATATTTTCTCGGCCCTGGCCGACCCGACACGGCGATCCCTGTTCGAGAGGCTGGCCCGCGAGGGCGAACTCACCGTCAGCGCGTTGACCGACAAGGCCGGCGTTTCGCAACCGGCCGTCTCGAAACATCTTGGCCAGCTCAAGCTCGCCGGCCTCGTCAAAGACCGGCGCGAGGGCAAGCAGACGCACTACCGCGTCGAGCCTAAGGGCCTCGCACCCCTGATCGACTGGATGAGCGTCTATGCCGCGTTCTGGCGCGACCGCTTCGACCAACTCGAAGATCTGCTGAAGAGGATGGAGCAATGAACGCAACGCAGGCCAAGGCGCTCTCGGTCGTTGTCGAACGCGAGCTTCCTCATCCGCCGGAGAAGGTCTGGCGCGCGCTCACTCAACCGCACCTGATCGAGGAATGGCTCATGAAGAACGACTTCGAACCGGCGGTGGGCCATCGCTTCAATCTGCGCGGAGACTGGGGCGGCACGGTGAACTGCGAGGTCCTCGAAGTCGTGCCCAACAGCACGCTGTCCTACACGTGGAATTTTGCGCATGAGGACGCGGCCTACAATTTGACGAGCGTGGTGACCTTCACGCTTACTCCCACGAGCGCGGGAACTTTGCTGCGCATGGAGCAGTCGGGGTTCAGGCCGGAGCAGAAGCAGGCCTATGGCGGCGCCAAGCAGGGATGGCGGCAGTTCTTTGCGAAGCTAGAACAGTTGTTGGCCGACCGGAGTGAGGGGCGCTGGCGCGGGCTGGGTTACCGTGTCTTGAGAGGGAGGTCCCATGAATTGGAACAACTGGGTTCGGCAGGTTCACCGCTGGCTGTCCGTCGCCTTTACGGCAACGGTAGCCGCCAACTTCGTCGCCATGGGACTGGGGGAGCCTCCCCTGTGGGTCGTCTACTCGCCGCTGCTCCCGCTGTTCCTGCTCATGTTCACCGGTCTGTACATGTTCGTGCTGCCTTACGCCGCCAAATGGCGTTGCATGCGAGGCGCAGTCGGACAGGGGTGAGCACAATGGCGACCAGACCCAAGACGGCCACGAGGGTTGCTAGGAAGAGCGCCTCGAAGGGGATCGCTGCGAAGCCCACCCTCCTCTCTGGCGGCAACCCGCAAATCCCGAAAGGCTCCGGCGACGGCCCCGTGCAGGCCTACATCGCGGCCATGCCGGGCTGGAAGCGCGAGCTCGGACGGCGCATCGATGAGATTATCGTCCGCTCAGTCCCCGGCGTGCGCAAGGCGGTCAAATGGAACTCGCCCTTCTACGGCGCCGGAGACGAAGGCCAAGGCTGGTTCCTGAGCTTTCATTGCTTCACGAACTACGTGAAGGTGGCCTTTTTCCGCGGAGCGTCGCTCAAACCTGTTCCACCCGGCGCATCCAAGCATAAGGACGTACGCTACCTGGACATCTACGAGGACAAACTCGACGAAGCGCAATTCGCGGATTGGGTGAAGCAGGCGAGCCAGTTGTCCGGGGAGAGAACGTGAGGGGACCCGTCTCGACCATTGAGCGCGGTTGGGGGGAAGCCGCCGACCACGAAATTGACACCAGGAGATCGATTACTGGCACGGTCGATGAGATGCGAAGCGTACCCAGAAGGACCAGCCATGCCCAATACCGTGCGACTGCACCGCGTTCTGGCCACGAAACCCGATAAAGTCTATCGCGCCTTCATCGAGGCCGACGCCTTGGCCAAATGGCTTCCGCCGAACGGCTTTACCTGCACGGTGCATCACCTCGATGCGAAGGCCGGCGGCAGCTTCAAGATGTCGTTCCGCAATTTCACCACGGGCCTAAGCCATTCGTTCGGCGGACAATATGTGGAGCTCGTGCCCGGCGAGCGCCTGCGCTACACGGATAAGTTCGACGATCCCAATTTGCCGGGCGAAATGCACGTGACAGTCGAACTCAAGCAGGTCTCCGTCGGCACCGAGATCAGCATCGTGCAGGACGGCATCCCCGACGCCATTCCCGTGGAAGCGTGCTACCTCGGCTGGCAGGAGTCGTTGCGAAATCTCGCGCGGCTGGTCGAGCCTGAGATCAATCAATAGAAGCGGCGTCGACATGAAGAAGAGTGGGACCGGCGCGAAGGAACGAACAGAACAAGACATTCCAGCTCGGCTGATCGATGCGAGAATCGAACAGCTCGGCGATTGGCGGGGCGAGACGCTTGCCCGGGTTCGAACTCTCATCAGAGAGGCCGATCCAGACGTGGTCGAAGACGTGAAATGGAGAAAGCCGTCGAACGCGATGCTGGGGGTTCCAGTTTGGGAGCACGACGGCATCATCTGCACCGGCGAGACCTACAAGGACAAGGTCAAGCTGACCTTCGCCAAGGGGGCCTCGCTCGAGGACCCTTCGCGCCTGTTCAACGCCAGCCTCGACGGCAACGTGCGGCGCGCTATCGATTTCCGTGAGGGCGACACAATCGACGAAAAGGCGTTGAAGGCGCTCGTTCGCGCCGCTGTGGCGCTGAACACTTCCAAGGCCTAAAGCTCTTCCATGGAGCGCCAGATCGCTAGGCTCCTTCGATCTCCTCGCGCAGAAGCTCGAGCCTGAGCCACTCCTCCTCGGCGGCGGCGAGTTCGGCTTGCGCCTTGGTCAGAGCGCTTCCGGCCGCGGTAAAGGCTTCGCGGTCGCGGCCATAGAGGTTCGGGTCGGCGAGCAGCTTCTCGAGCCTGGCAATCTCTGCCGCAAGGGCCGCGATCCGCGCCGACGACGTTTTCAAGACATGCTGCTCGGTGGGATTCAGGCGCTTTTTCGGCTGGGCCGTGCGCGGCTCGCGCAGCGGCGGTTTTGCGGCCCTTTTTGCCGCCTGCTTCTCGCGCTTCGGAGCGCCGAGGCCATGGCCGCGCTGCGCCACCATGTCGGAATAGCCTCCGGCATATTCGATCCACCGGCCGTCGCCTTCCGAGGCGATCACCGAGGTCACGGTGCGGTCGAGGAAATCGCGATCATGGCTTACGAGGATCAGCGTGCCTTGATATGACGCGAGCATCTCCTGCAACAGATCGAGCGTCTCGAGATCGAGATCATTGGTCGGCTCGTCGAGCACCATGAGGTTCGAGGGCTTGGCGAGCGCGCGGGCGAGCAGGAGCCGCCCGCGCTCGCCGCCGGAGAGCGACTTGACCGGGCTCTGCGCCTGCTCGGGCTTGAACAGGAAATCCTTCATGTAGCCGATGACGTGCCGCGGCTCGCCGTTGATGATGACTTGATCGCCGCGCCCGCCGGTCAGGGCGGCCGCGACCGAAGTTTCCGGATCGAGGCTCTCGCGCCGCTGGTCGAGGGTCGCAATCTCGAGATTGGTGCCGAGCTTGACCTGGCCTTCGTCGGGCGGAAGGGCGCCGATCAGCATGTTGACGAGAGTGGTCTTGCCCGCGCCGTTCGGGCCGACGATGCCGACCTTGTCGCCGCGCGCGATCTTGGTGCTGAAGTCGCGCACGACGCCCAAGCCGCCATAGTTCTTGGCGATGTGCCGCGCCTCGATCACCTTGCGGCCGGCCTCGCCGGCTTCTTGCAGAGTGAGCTTCACTTCCTGCGGCGTGGCCGCTGACTTCTCGCGCCGCCGTTGGTCGCGGAGCGCAGTCAGCGCATCGAGCCGGCGCACGTTGCGCTTCCGCCGCGCGCTCACCCCGTAGCGGAGCCAGTGCTCCTCCTGAACGATGCGCCGCTCGAGCTTGTGGCGCGCGGTCTCCTCTTCATCGAGGATCTGATCGCGCCACGGCTCGAAGGCGGCGAAACCCTTGTCGAGGCGCCGCGTCGCGCCGCGGTCGAGCCAGACCGTGGCTTGCGACAGGTTCTCGAGAAAGCGCCGGTCGTGGCTGATGATGACGATGGCCGAGCGCGAAGCCCTGAGCTGAGCTTCCAGGCTTTCGATGGCGGCGATATCGAGATGATTGGTGGGCTCATCGAGCAGGAGGATGTCCGGCTCGGGCGCAAGCACACGGGCGAGTGCTGCACGCCGGCTCTCGCCGCCAGAAAGTCGCGCGGGCTCCTCCTCGCCCGAGAGCCCGAGACTTTGCAGAAGATATCGCGCGCGGTTCGGATCGTCGCCGGGCGCAAGACCCGCGGCGACGAAGGCGCCGGTGGAGGCGAAGCCGGCAAAGTCAGGCTCCTGCGGCAGATAGCGGATGGTGGCCTGCGGCTGGACGAAGCGGCTGCCGCGGTCCGGCTCGACCAATCCTGCTGCGATCTTGAGCAGCGTCGACTTGCCCGAGCCGTTTCGCCCTACGAGGCAAAGCCGCTCGCCGGGCGAGATCGAAAGCTCGGCGCCGTCGAGCAGCGGCGCGCTGCCGAAGGTGAGATGGATGTCTTTGAGCAGGAGGAGAGGCGGGGCCATGGCTCGGTGATAGCGAGCCCGCGCCTGCGCCTCAACCGGCGATGTCGCGCTTCTTCTCGAGATACTCCTCGCGGCTGATTTCGCCGCGGGCATAGCGCTGCTCCAAGACGTCGAGGCCACCCGACCGGCGCTCACCGCCCGCAAGAGACTGCGACCGCGAAACCCACACCACAACGGCAATGATGACTGCGAGGATGAGGAGCCAGAAGATCAAGCCAAAGCCCATGCCTGCACCTCCCATCCCCCAACCGTGATCCCACATCGCTCGACTCCCGATAGGCTAACCCGCTTACCAGCATCAGAAGCCGAGGCGGCATGACCCCGCATTGATACGGGTCAAGCCGAGGCTCCCGGCAAGGCGCAAGCAGTCCCCCGCAGCTTATTTCGGCCACGGCATGATCGGCACCACGCTGATGGCGTTGGCCGGCGAGCCGTTGATCAGTTTCGAGCTGACGGCGAGATAGATGATCGTGTTCCGCTTCACGTCGGGGATGCGATAGATGCGCGTCCGCTTGAAGAAGATGCTGGTCTTCTCGGTGAAGGCCTCCTCCTTCGTGGGCAGCTTGGAAATGTCGGCGGTGATCGGGCCGAGCTGACGGCAGGACACTGAGAAGTTCGACGGATCCTCGTTGAGGCCGAAGGGCTGACCCCAGCCGCCCTTGCGCGCCTGCGAGATGAAGCAGGTGACGCCGGGCACTTCCGGATCGTCGAAGTCGCTGATGCAGACCTTGTCGTTCGGCGACAGCAGGTTGAAGGTCGTGCTGACGCAAGGGAAGTCGTCGGCCCGCGCCGCGCTCGAAGCCGCGCCCAGCACCGCAAGGAAGGCGCAAGCTGCCGCAACAATGGTCTTCATTCTTGTCTCCATGTCTTTCGCGCGGGCGCCAAGCCGCCGCGTTCGGTCAGCAAATATGGGGATTGCAACAAGGGAGTGGCGCACCGCCAGAGATGACTCCGACTGTTCAAAGCAGCGAAAAGCCAATTTGACTCCCTATACGCGTAAGGCTAGACTTACGTGTAAGTGATGACTTACGCAACGAATGCCTGGACGGCCCTGGCCGATCCGACCCGGCGGGCGATCTTTGAGCGGCTTGTCGAGCACCCAAGCGCGGTTGGCGAGCTGGCGCGCGAGCTGCCCGTCAGCCGGCCAGCGGTCTCGCAGCATCTGAAGGTGCTGAAGGATGCCGGTCTCGTCGTCGATAAACGAGCCGGCAAGCAGCGCATCTACCAGGTCGATCCCGACGGGCTGGCGGCGCTTCGGGCGGAACTCGACCGCTTCTGGACCAAGACGCTCACGGCCTACAAGACGGTCGTTGAGCAACCGACACAAGGAGAGCCGATGAGTATTCAAAGAGCAGAAACATCAGTGCGAAGGTCGATCGTCGTCGAGGCTCCGATCTCGCGCGCATTCAAGGTCTTCACCGAGGACTTCGGCAGCTTCAAGCCCGCCGAGCACAACTTGCTCAATGTCGAAATCGCCGAGACCGTGTTTGAGCCGAAGGTCGGCGGTTTTCTCTACGACCGCGGGGTCGACGGGAGCGTATGCCGCTGGGCGCGGGTGCTGGCCTATGAACCGCCCAACCGGGTGTTGCTGAGCTGGAACATCAGCCCGCAGTGGCAGATCGAGGACGACCCGCTGAAAACGAGCGAATGGGAGGTACGGTTCGTCCCCGAAACCCCGCAGCGCACGCGGGTCGAGATCGAGCACCGCCACCTCGACCGCCATGGCGAGGGCTGGCAAGGGGTCCGCGAGAGTGTGGGCTCCGATCAGGGTTGGCCGCTCTACCTGCAGCGCTACGCCGACCGTATAGCCAAGGATCGCTAAGGTCTCCACCTGTGGCCGGGGCGTTCGCACTATCGACGTCAACATCCGTCGAGCATCGCCCCGGCCATGGCGACATGTGCCCCTTTCCTGAGCGCGCCAGCGCCGGTTGACGCAATTCTCGATGCGACCCGGCTACTCGCCACCGCCCTGTCGCTTGGTGAGCGCGGGATTATTCTGAAAGCAGTAGGTCACGCCATTGATCGTCTTCTTGATCGGGCACTCGGCGTTACCAGTGTGCTTGCCCTGATCGGCATCGCTTGCGCCAGTTTGTGCATGATCGCCGGCCGAGGGCGTGGACTCTACTGCCGACACTGCTCCTGTCCACAGAGCGAACAGCACCACAAGAGTAAAAGTCCCCGCCGCAACCAGCATTCTCATCGGGCTCTCCATTGTTCGGAGCGGCCACCAAGCATTATTCGGAGCGGCCACCAAGCCGCCTTGCCTTGTGAGAATATAGTGATTGCAACAGGGATTGGCGCACCCGACAGGATTCGAACCTGTGACCTCTGCCTTCGGAGGGCAACGCTCTATCCAACTGAGCTACGGGTGCTTGCGCTTCCGGACCCTAAACTAAAGCCTCGCGATTAAGCAACGCTTCGGCGTTGGGCCGGAGGCAGAACTCAGAAATCAGAACCCAGAAATCAGAAGTCAATGGGCCTTCCCCCGGTTTCTGGCTTCCGATTTCTGGCTTCCGCCGACTGGCTTCCGACTTGCAACGCTCGCCTGAAGCGTCCCGCGGCGGGACGGCAGCAAGGGGCGGACCGTGCAGCTTAACCAAGATCGGGTGGCATTCGTCGATTACGGCAAGGGGTTCTGCATCGTCATGGTGGTGATGATGCATTCCGTGCTCGGCGTCGAACAGGCGGCAGGCGCGGCAAGCTTCATAGGGCCGGTCGTCGCGTTCGCCAAGCCGTTCCGCATGCCCGACTTCTTTATCATTTCGGGACTGTTTCTTGCGCGCGTGATCGACCGGAATTGGCGCGACTACCTCGACCGCAAGGTCATCCATTTCGCCTATTTCTATGCGCTTTGGGTCACCATCCAGTTCGCCTTCAAGGCTTATTCGTTCGCAGGCGAACTCGGCTGGGCCGGCGTGGCCAAAACCTACGCCTTCTCCTACATCGAGCCGTTCGGCACGCTGTGGTTCATCTACCTGCTGCCGATCTTCTTCGTAGTAACCAAGGCGCTCCGCAAGGTGCCGCCGGCCCCCATATGGGCGGCGGCGGCGCTGCTCCAGATCGCACAGATTCATACCGGCTCCACGGTGATCGACGAGTTCTCTGGCCGCTTCGTCTATTTCTATTCGGGTTATGTGCTCGCGCCTTACGTGTTCGCCTTCGCGGCGTGGGTCGAGGAGAGGAAGGCCGCCGCGATCCCTCTGCTCGTGCTTTGGGCGATCTTCGAAGGCGTGGTGGTGCTCAACGGCTATTCCGAACTCCCCATCGTCTCGCTCGGTCTCGGCTTTCTGGGCGCACTCGCCGTGGTGGCGCTTTCCGTGCTGCTCTCGACGACCGGCGCCGCCAAGCCGTTGCGCTATGCCGGGGAGCACTCGCTCATGGTCTACCTTGCCTTCTTCCTGCCGATGGCGGCGACGCGCACGGCACTTCTCAGATTCGCGCCCGATCTCGATCTTGGCATCGTCTCGCTCATCGTCACCGCGATCGCCGTGATTACGCCCCTTCTCTTTTTCGAGGCCGTGAAAGAGACAAAACTTGGCTTCCTGTTCCGACGCCCCGACTGGGCGCGGTTGCCGCCAGCGCAAACGCCTGTTGCGGGGCTCGGGCGTCAGGGTTCGCCTGCGCTCACGCTATCGAACTCATAGTCGGGCGATATTTCCGCCTCGAGGCCCACGCCGGCATCTTCAAGGCAGATGCTTTTGCCTCCCGCAATCCCCACATTGCTCGGGGTGAGACGGAGCGAAGCGTGCGCCAAGCCGCGGCTTGACGCTGGTTTGCATTGGCGTAGGTATGGGCCGAAAACGGCGTATCGGTGCGAGCGAGCCCGGAGAATGGTCATGGCCAAGAAAAAAATCATCGTGATCGGCGGCGGCTTCGGCGGCGTGTTCGCCGCCAAGGCGCTCGAGAAACGGGGCCGCGGCAAGCTCGACGTCGAGCTGGTCAACGCCAACAACTATTTCGTGTTCCAGCCGCTTCTGCCAGAGGTCGCGGCCTCGACCATCCACTCGGCCGACGCCGTCGTGCCCTTGCGGCAGCTGCTTCGCCGCGTGCAGATGCGTCAGGCGGAGGTGATGGGCATCGACTTCGCCGCCAAGAAGGTGATCGTGGTCCAGGGCACGCGGCGCATCCCGATCGACCTATATTACGACGAGCTCGTGATCGCGCTCGGCACCAGCGTCGACCTGAAGCGCTTTCCCGGCCTGCCGGAGCACGCGCTCACGATGAAAGACCTGGCCGACGCCCACCGACTCAGGACCCATGTCATCGGTTGCCTCGAGACGGCCGATGTGACCGACGATCCCGAGGTCAAGCAGCAGCTTCTCACCTTCATCACGGTGGGCGCGGGCTTCTCCGGCGTCGAGACCATCGCCGAGGTGCGCGAACTGGTCCGCCGCGCGCTCAAATACTACCCGAACATCAAGGAGGACGAGGTCCGCTTCTACCTCATCGAGTATGCGCCGCGCATCCTGCCGACGTTCCCGGCCGACCTCGCCGCTTACGCGACACGGCGGCTCGAAATGCACGGCATCCGGGTGCTCACCGGCGTCGGCACCAAATCGGCGACGGGTTCAGCGGTCGAGCTGACCGACGGGCGCATCCTCCCGACCTCGACCATCGTCGCCACCATCGGCAACGGCCCGCACCCTCTCGTCGCCTCGCTCGGCCTCGACATGAAGTGGGCGCGCATCAAGACCGACCGCTTCATGCGCGTGCCGGGCCAAGACGGCGTCTGGGCGCTCGGCGACGCGGCGCTCATACCGCTCGTCGACGACCCTGACGACGACCCGCTGCTCTATGCCACGCAGACCGCGCAATTCGCCGTGCGTGAGGGCCGGCAGCTTGCCGCCAACATCGTTGCCAAGCTCGACGGCAAGGAGCTCAAGCCGTTCGCCTACACCTCAAAGGGTTCGCTCGCCTCGCTCGGCATGAGCAAGGCGGTCGCCGACGTCTATGGCGTGAAGCTCTCGGGCACCCTCGCCTGGCTCCTCTGGCGCGGGTTCTACCTCTCCTTCCTGCCGGGCTTCACCGCCAAGCTGAGGGTCGGCCTCAATTGGCTGGTCAACAGCGTCATGCCGCCGAACATCGTGCAGATCCAGTCGACGCCGCCGGCCACCCGCTACATCCACTACCGCAAAGGCGATCGCGTGTTCGAGCCGGGCATGCTGATCGACGGCTTCTATACCGTGGTCAGAGGCTCCTTCCAGCTCACCATCGACAACCCCGAGACCGGCGAGCATTTCGCCAAGCTGTTCCGCCAGGGCGACCATTTCGGCGAGCGGGTGCTGCTCAAATCGGCGCTTCGGACCGGCCTCGTCGTGGCGCTCGAGGATTCCGTCGTGCTGTTCATCGCGCAGAAGGACTTCACGCGCTTCGCCCGGGCCTTCCCCATCCTCGACACCTATTTCAAGGACTATATCGAGAAGACCTTCGGCGGCCCGGAGAAGGCATTTGCCGCAGGCAGCGTCAACCACAAGCACGAACTCGAGACTTTGCCTTAGGCATTATTCCAGTCGTCATGGCCGGGCTTGTCCCGCCCGCGCGGGCCGAAGCTCAACAGGGGGCCGCGCCAGCCGCTGCTTCAGCGGGCGAAGGCCCGGCCATCCACGATTCTTGCCGGGTGTCCTAAGACGTGGCTGCCCGGCACACGGCCGGGCATGACGGGCTACGGTGGATGAGCGTCCGAAGCCACTCCCTTGCGAGCCGCGCAGTCCCTATATTGCGACCATCATGGCAACAGCAAAAGAGAACAGCCCCGCCGGCAAGCCGGTGGCGAAGGGCGACCATGTCTATCTGATCGACGGATCGGGCTACATCTTCCGCGCCTATCACGCGCTGCCCCCGCTGACGCGACCCTCCGATGGGCTCCCCGTCGGCGCAGTGCACGGCTTCTGCGCCATGCTGTGGAAGCTGTTGCGCGAGTCGGGCGAGCTTGCCCCGCCCACGCACATCGCCGTCGTGTTCGACTATGCGGCCAAGACCTTCCGCAGCGACCTGTTCGACGGCTACAAGGCCAACCGCCCGGAGCCTCCCGGCGACCTCATTCCGCAATTCCCGCTCGTGCGCGACGCCGTGCGCGCTTTCAACGTCGCCTGCGTCGAGCAGGAGGGCTACGAGGCCGACGACCTGATCGCGACCTATGCGCGGGAGGCGCTCGAAGCCGGCGCCGACGTGACCATCGTGTCGTCAGACAAGGATCTGATGCAGATCATCCAACCCGGCGTGATCATGTACGACACGATGAAGAACAAGGCCATCGGCGAGGCCGAAGTGATCGAGCGCTTCGGCGTGCCGCCGACGAAGGTGGTCGAAGTGCAGGCGCTGATCGGCGATTCGTCGGACAACGTGCCGGGCGTCCCCGGCATCGGTGTGAAGACGGCGGCACTCCTCATCAACGAGTTCGGCGATCTCGAGACGCTGCTTGCCCGCGCCTCCGAGATCAAGCAGGACAAGCGGCGCGAAAACCTCATCCAGTTCGCCGACCAGGCGCGCCTCTCCAAGGCCCTTGTCATCCTCGACGCGCATGTGCCGCTCGATGTGCCGCTCGCGGAGACCGCCGTGCGTCAGCCCGACGCCGAGGCGCTGACGAGCTTCATGCGCAAGCTCGAATTCACGCAGCTGCTCCGCCGCGTGGCCGAGGGACTCGGCGCGCCGCTGCCGGAGGGCATGACGCCGTCTCCTCCGCCGCAGCGCAAGAAGAAGAGCGACTACGACCATCCCTTGCGGCGGAGCCCGCGCGGCGATTTCGTCGCCGAGCGGCCGGCGGCCGAGCCGGCCAGGCCTGGAGCAAGCTCGCCGGCGCAGCTTGCCGTCATGCGGGCGGCGAAGCTCGAGACGATGCCCTTCGACCGCGCCAACTACGAGACCGTCACCCGGGCGCTTCGCCTTGCCGAGCTTCTGGCGGAGGCGCGCTATCTCGGCCGTTTCGCCTTCCGCGTTAAGGTCAATTCATCCGATCCGATGCGGGGCGAGCTCGCGGGCGTGGCGCTCGCCGTGCGGCCCGGCCACGCCGCCTACGTGCCGCTCGGCCACCGCGCCGGCGACGGCCTCGATCTTGCCGGCGATACGCTCACCCAGATCCCGATGCGCGAGGCGCTCGACCTGCTCAAGCCGATCCTTGAAGACGAAAGCGTGCTCAAGATCGTGCAGAACGCGAAGTTCGACATGGTGGCGCTTGCGCGCTACGGCATCGCGCTCGAGGCGGTCGACGATCCCTGCCTCATGTCCTACGCGCTCGATGCGGGCCGCGCCGAGCACCTGCCCGAGCAGCTCGCGGGGCGCCTGTTGAGCCACACCTGCCTCACCGAGAAGGAGGTCATGGGCACGGGCCGGAACTCGGTCGGCATGGACCGCGTGGCGATTGCCCGCGCCACCGAATTCGCCGGCGAAGAGACCGATATCGGGCTCAGGCTGTGGATGGTGCTCAAGCCCAGGCTTGCGGCAGAGTCGGTGACCACGGTGTACGAGACGCTCGAGCGGCCGCTTGCGCGCGTGCTCGCCGACATGGAGCGCGCCGGCGTCAAGGTCGAGCGGGCGACGCTCGCCTCGCTCTCGGGCTCCTTCGCCCAGACCATCGCGCGGCTGGAGGACGAGATCAGGGCGCTTGCCGGCGAGGACTTCAACATCGGCTCGCCGAAGCAGCTCGGCGAAATTCTGTTCGACAAGATGAGCCTGCCCGGCGGCCGCCGCACCAAGACCGGCGCCTGGAGCACGGACGCCGCGGCGCTCGAAGAGCTTGCGGCGGAGGGCCACGAGCTGCCGCGGAAGGTTCTCGACTGGCGGCTCCTTGCCAAGCTCAAGAGCACCTATACCGACGCGATTCCGGCCTATATCCATCCCGAGACGGGCCGCGTGCACACGACCTACGCGCTCGCCGCAAGCACCACGGGGCGGCTCGCTTCGATCGAGCCCAATCTCCAGAACATCCCCGTCCGCACGGCCGAGGGCCGCGCCATCCGCAAGGCCTTCGTGGCCGAGAAGGGCAAGAAGCTGATCTCGGCCGACTACAGCCAGATCGAGCTCAGAGTTCTCGCGCATATGGCCGAGACGCCAACGCTCAGACAGGCGTTCGCCGACGGGCTCGATATCCACGCCATGACCGCGAGCGAGATGTTCGGCGTGCCGATCGAGGGCATGGACCCGGCGATCCGCCGTCGCGCCAAGGCGATCAATTTCGGCATCGTGTACGGCATCTCCTCGGTGGGACTTGCGGCCCAGCTCGGCATCGGGCGGAGCGAGGCCGGCGCCTATATCAAGACCTATTTCGAGCGCTTCCCCGGCATTCGCGACTACATGGAGGCAATGAAGGCGGAGGCGCGCCGCCAGGGCTACGTCAAGACGCTGTTCGGGCGGAAGGTGCATTACCCCGAGATCAACACCAAGAACCCGAGCTTGCGCGGCAACTACGAGCGCGCGGCGATCAATGCCCCGATTCAGGGGAGCGCCGCCGACATCATCCGCCGCGCCATGATCAGGATGGTCCCTGCTTTGGAGGAGGCGGGACTATCGGCGCGCATGCTGCTCCAGGTGCACGACGAGCTGGTGTTCGAGGCGCCTGAGGAAGAGGTCGAGAAGACCATGGAGGTCGCGCGCCACGTCATGGAAAAGGCGCCCGAGCCCGCGCTGAAACTGAAAGTGCCGCTCAAGGTCGATGCGCGCTCAGGCGACAACTGGGAAGCCGCGCATTAGGCGGCCGCGACAGCCGCGGGCATGACCAAGAAATGGGGAACGAGTGTAGTTTCCCAGTTGTTGGGTTGGCGCGTGGAAGCGTCGAGGAGAACTGACATGGGCAAATGCGCGCAATGCGGCAATGACTATGACAAGAGTTTCGAGGTCACCATGGGCGGGCGCACCCTGACCTTCGACTCGTTCGAGTGCGCGATCCAGATGCTCGCGCCGGTCTGCCCGAACTGCGGCAACCGCATCATCGGCCACGGCGTGCAGCATGGCGATACGATCTTCTGCTGCGTCCATTGCGCCAAGCATGAAGGCGTGAAGGGCCTGGTCGACCGCGACTGAACCGCCACCAGTGCGGGCAGACGCTCCTGGCGGCGGAACATTACCAAAGGTTGGGTTGTCGCGGGCGGAAGCGGTGAAGCAGAATGGCGCTCCCTCATCTTGCAGCAGGTCTCCCATGCAACGCTTCCTCGCCTCGCTCGCCCTTTTTCTCATAGCTGTCTTGCCGATCGGTCCGGCGCTCGCCGTGCCGGCGCCGATGTCGGACGCCGACCTCCTCGCCAAGAGCGACCTCGTCGCACTGGTCAAGGTGATCTCCGTCACGTGCCTCTCCGTGTCGAAGGACGAGCGCACCGGCGAGCCCTTGCGCAACTACAGCGCCAACGTCGAGCTGATCGAGGTGATCAAGGGCGACGAGCCGAAGGGCACCGACGTCAATGTGACCTTCCACGACCTGCCCAAACAGATCGTGGGGCCGTGGAGCGTGTTCTACTATCCGGGCGAGATGGTGTGGACGCACCTCGTCAAAGACGGCGACGCCTATACCACGACGTGGTGGAACGGACGCGGCGAGGTCGTGCACAAAGCAGTCATCACCGACCTCCCTACCAAGCCCGGCGAAACGGTTGCGATCCCGCGCGTCCGCACCGAGCAGCCGTCTAACGACTAGGAAGCTGCGACCCCGTCGAGCCAGGCGTTGAATAGTTTGCGGCTCGCGTCGTTGGCAGCCGGCGCGTAGCGCGCGGTCTCGGCGCGGAGCTGCGCGAGATCGACCTTGGAGTTGGCAAGCTCGAGGGTGTGCCCGATCAGCCATTTCTCGAGGTCGCGTTGAGGCAGCTCGACATGGAACTGGAGCGCGAGCACATTGGGCCCGTAGGTGAAGGCCTGGTTCGGCGTGATCGCGGTCGAAGCAAGACGCGTCGCGCCTTGCGGCAGGTCGAAGGTGTCGCCATGCCAGTTCAGCACGGGCACGCCTTCGATGACGCCGAGCGGAGAGGCCTTGCCTTCCTTGGTCAACGTCATCTCGTCCCAGCCGAGTTCCTTCTGCTTCCCCGGATAGACACGCGCGGCGAGCACGGCGGCGAGCGCCTGGCAGCCGAGGCAAATGCCGATCACCGGTACGTTGTTCTTCACCGCGGCCTCGATGACGGCAAGCTCGCCCTTGATGAAGGGATAGCGGTCGATCTCGTAGATGCCGATCGGGCCGCCGAGCACGACGAGGAGATCGGCGTTCTTGGCGGGGCTCAGATCGTCGACGCCAGCCTCGAGATAGGCGAGGTCGATGCCGCGATTTTCGAGCACGCCCTCGAGCGTGCCGGCATCCTCGAAGGCCACGTGACGGATGGCGATGGCGTTCTTCATGCGCGCCCCCTTCAGTCTTCAGACAGGCCTCGATCATGCCCGCTCAAGCGGCGGCAAATTGACAATGAGCGACGCCCGATTGACGTTTTGCGACGCGTCTGAAGCAAGGTCAAACGACGAAAGCGACGCCTTGGCGGCGGGGATCGCCCGCGCCTTCCATTGCCCCCTTGGGACGGGCGCGCGCGGCGTGCACGCCGCCGAAGAAGAGATTCTTTTCCGGCCAGGCATGGGCGCGGTCGCCAAGCGCGAGCAGGCCCCGCGCCTCGCGTTCGGAAAAGCCGGGCTCGAAGCTCGTCTTGCCGTCGCGCTCGACGTGGAGGCGCGGCCGCTCGACCGCCTCCTCGAGGCTTAACCCGCGATCGAGCAGATTGACGGCGACCTGGAGGATCGCGCTCCTGATGCGGTTCGAGCCGCCGGTGCCGAGCGCGGTCACTGTGCCGTCCGTCTCGAGGATGATCGTCGGCGCCATCATCGAGGAGAGCCGGATGCCTTCGCGCCAGTCGCCGAGCTTGCCGCTCGTCAAATCCTCCTCGCCCAGCATGTTGTTCAGCATGAAGCCGAACTTGCCGAGGACGTGGCCGTTCCCCTCGCCGTTGGAGAGGCTGACGGCGGCGGCGTTCCCCTCCCCGTCGATCACGCTGATGTGCGTCGTGCCGCGATAGGCGGCGGGGTGGCGCGCGGCGTGCTCGAGCTCCTTGGCGAGATGACCCGCGGCGAGCCGCGAGGCAAGCGCCTCGCCATGCGCCGCGCGCGCCTCGTTGATTGCTTCCATGCAGGCGCAAAGGGCCTCGGCATCGATGGCGCGTCCGTGGCCCGCGAGCAACTCGAGAAAGCCGAGCCCAAAGGCGATCAGCGCTCCGCTTGCAGCCGGAGGCGGATTGAGGGCGACGGTCGCGCCGGCGTGATGCCAATAAAGCGGCTCCCGCCAGGAGACGCGGTAGCGCGCAAGGTCATCATGGGTGAGATAGCCGCCCTGGTCGCGCGATTGCGCGACGATGGCCTGACCCACGTCGCCGTCGACGAAGAGCCGCGCGCCGTCCTCGGCAAGCCATTCGAGCGTCTCGGCAAGCTGCTCGTTGCGGAAGGTGGCGCCGGCCTTCATCAGCTCACCGCCGGGCGCAAAGATCGCGGCCACGCCGGGACTCGCGGTCAGGATCGGGGCGATGACGGTGAAGAGATAGGCCTGGAACTCGGTGAGGGGAAAGCCGGCGCGTGCGACGCGGACCGCCGGCTCGACCAGCCGCTTCATCGGCAACTGGCACAGCGCCTCGTGCATTGCGAAGAGCCCGGGCACGACGCCCGGCGTCGCGCTCGCGCCGAGCCCGATGTGGAACTCCTGCCTGGCGGGACCGAAATCGGCGTGAATCGGATAGAAGGAGACTTCGCTTTCCGGGCGCCGCTTGAGCGGCGTCTCGGCGAAGAAGTCGAGCAAGTTGGCATCGTCGCGTCCTGCGCGGCGCGCCATGAGGAAGCCGCCGCCGCCCGGCGAGGCGAACACCGCCTCGGCGACGAAGGTCATGAAGGCTGCAGCGAGGCCTGCGTCGAAGGCGTTGCCGCCGTCCTCGAGAATTTCCGCGGCCGCGCGGGCGGTCAGCTCATGCCCGGCAGCGACGACGCCATTGCCCTTTGCCATAGGACTTAACTCTCCGCAGTCCTCGTCATGCCCGGCCTTCTGCCTGGCATCCACGATTTTTTCGTGGGGGCCGCAAAAACGTGAATGGCCGGGGCAAGCCCGGCCATGACGTAGGCGTTCAAGAAAAGGTTGGCCAGCTCAACCGAGGCGCTTTTCGAGAGCGGAGAGCTCGTCGCTCAGAGCTTTAGGGAGCTTGGCGCCGAAGGTGGCGAAATGCTCCTTGATGAGCGGCAGCTCGGCCTTCCAGCCATCCTTGTCGACGCTCGTCAACTCTTTGAGGTCGCCGGGCGCGATTTTCAATCCGCTGACATCGAGAGAACCGTTAGCCGGCAATCTGCCGATCTCGGTATCGACCGCTTTCGCCGTGCCGTCGCAGCGCTCGAAGATCCACTTCAGCACGCGGCTGTTCTCGCCATAGCCCGGCCACATGAACTTGCCGTCGCCGTTCTTGCGGAACCAGTTCACATAGAAGATCTTCGGCATCTTGGCGCCGCCCTTCTCGCCCATCTTCAGCCAGTGGGCGAAATAGTCGCCCATGTGGTAGCCGCAGAAGGGCAGCATGGCCATCGGGTCGCGGCGGAGATCGCCGATCTTGCCCGCGGCGGCGGCCGTCTTCTCGGATGCCATGATCGAACCCAGGAACGTGCCGTGCTGCCAGTTCAGCGCCTCGACGACGAGGGGAACGACGGTGGCGCGGCGTCCGCCGAACAGAATGGCGTCGATCGGCACGCCTTTCGGGTCTTCCCATTCCGGCGCAATCACCGGGCACTGCTTGGCGGGCGCGGTGAAGCGCGCATTCGGATGAGCGGCCGGACGACCGGACTTCGGAGTCCATGAGCGGCGCATCCAGTCGGTCGTGTGCTCGGGCGGTGTGCTCATCTGCTCCCACCACACGTCACCGTCGTCGGTCAGGGCGACGTTGGAGTAGATGCAGTTGGCGTAGAGCGTCTCCATGGCGTTGAAGTTCGACTCGGTCGAGGTGCCGGGCGCCACGCCGAAGAAGCCGGTCTCAGGGTTGATGGCGTAGAGCCTGCCGTCGGCGCCGAACTTCATCCAGCAAATGTCGTCGCCGATGGTCTCGGCCTTCCAGCCCGGCACGGTCGGCACCAGCATCGCGAGATTGGTCTTGCCGCAGGCCGACGGGAAGGCCGCCGCCATGTATTTCGACTTTCCTTGCGGATTGGTGAGCTTGAGGATGAGCATGTGCTCGGCCATCCAGCCCTCGTCGCGCGCCTTGACGCTCGCGATACGGAGCGCATGACACTTCTTGCCAAGCAGCGCATTGCCGCCATAGCCCGAACCGTAGGACCAGATCTCGCGCGTCTCGGGGAAATGGGAGATGTACTTCGTCTTGTTGCACGGCCAAGGCACGTCGGCGGTGGTCGGCGTCGGCAAGGGATAGCCGACGGTGTGCATGCCGCGCACGAAGTCTTCCGAGTTGCCGAGCGCCTTCCACACGGCATCGCCGACGCGGGTCATGATGTGCATGTTGGCGACGGCGTAAGCACTATCGGTCACCATCACGCCGATGCCCGCGATGGGCGAGCCGATCGGGCCCATCGAATAAGGCAGCACATACATGGTGCGGCCGGCCATGGCGCCGTCATAGAGCTTGCGAAGAGTCGTCTTCATCTCGTCCGGATCGAACCAGTTGTTGGTCGGTCCGGCGTCGTCCTTCGACTTCGAGCAGATGTAGGTCTGGTCCTCGACGCGGGCCACGTCGGCAGGGTCCGAGCGCACCAGGATCGAGTTCGGCCGCTTCTCCGGGTTGAGCCACATGGCCGTGCCGGCGTCCACCAGCGTCTTCAGGAGGTGCTGGTATTCGGTATGCGAACCGTCGCACCAATAAACCGCTTCCGGCTTGAACAGCGCCTTAGCCTCCTCGACGAATTCGAGGACCTTCTTGTTGGTCGTCTTTGGAGTGTCGTGCCTGCTGGTCGCGGCGGCTTCAGGCGTAATCTTCGGCTGTACGCTCATGCGGCATCATCCTCGGACGTAAAGGTTGGCTTGGCGGCTAGAAGGCCGCCCCTTGCTAGCACCGAAGCTGCAAAGCTTTCAAGGCACGGAGGCGGGCCCAAAGGCCAGCCCCGGCTACCAGACGCGGTTGATCTTGGCCGGAGCCATGGGCGTCCCGGCCTTGCAGGCGAAGGCTTGACGGAACGGCGGCATGTTCATCACCACGCCGTTGACCCGATACTTGCCCGGCGCGTGTTCGTCGGTCTTGGCGTCCTCCTTGGCCGACTCCTCCGTTTGGTTCTCGCACCAGCCTTGCGCGTAACTGAGGAAGAAGCGCTGGGCCGGCGAATAGCCCAAGCCATCCTTGCCGCCTTTCGCTGCGGGAGTGGCGAGGAAGGCCGCGTAAGCGAGCCAAAGACCGCCATTGTCGGCCACGTTCTCGCCGAGGGTGAGGTCGCCGTCGACCATCACGTCCTTGCCGCGGCGTGAGGGGTCTCTGACGGCGACGAAGCGGCCATATTCGCGGACGAAGCCCTGCGCGCGGGCCTCGAAGGCCTTTGCGTCCTTGGCGGTCCACCAATCCCTCAGGTTTCCATGCGTGTCGTAGTGCCGGCCCTCATCGTCGAAGGCATGCGTCAGCTCGTGGCCGATGAAGGAGCCGAGAGCCCCGTAGTTGACGGCGTCGTCGGCGGCAGGATCGAAGTTCGGCAGCTGAAGCGCTCCGGCGGGAAAGGTGATGTCGACAGCCTGGTCGTCATAGAAGGAATCGTTGGTGGGGACGGTCGTGGTCCACTCGGTGCGATCGAAGGGCTTGCCGATCTTCGCCATGTCGCGGCTGAAGGCGAACTCGGCGGCGCGCTCGGCATTGCCGAGGGCATCGCCGCGCACAATCTCGAGCGCCTTATATTCCGGCCAGACATCGGGATGGCCTATTTTCTCTGCCACGTTGGCGAGCTTCTCGAGAGCGCGCGCCTTGGTCGCGGCGCTCATCCAATCGAGCGACTCGATATCGGCGCGCATCGCTCGCTCGATGGCATGCACCATGGCGAGAACGCGCTTCTTCGTCGCATCGCTGAATTCGCGCTCGACATAGGCCTGCCCCAGCGCACCGCCAAGCTGATTGTCGACAGAATCGACACAGTGTTTCCAGCGCGCCGTCATTTGCGCCTGGCCGTCGAGCTTCTTGCCGAAGAACGCGAAATCTTCGTCGCGCAACGCCTTAGGCGCCATCGAGACGAACGCATCGATGTAGGACCAGCGCAGATAGGACTGCCAATCCTTCACGGGCAGCGATCTGAGCGGGCGTTCGATCCCCTTGAAAAAGCCGGGGTCGGCGACATCAACGAAGCGAATTGAGGGCGCGCCCGCTTCGCCGAAATAGGTCTTCCAGTCGAACGACGGTGCAAGGGCCATGAGGGCCTCGAGCCTCATCTTGTGATGCACGTCCCGAGGCTCGCGCCGGTCCACCGCACCCATCGCCACTCGCGCGAGCGCCGTCTCGATGCGCATCACGGCAGCCGCCTCGGCCTTGGCCTTGGAGGCGTTGTCGCCGAGCAGACGAAACATGCGGGTCAGGTGGACGCGATAGGCTGCACGCTCGCTTGTGAACGCATCAGTGAGATAATAGTCGCGATCGGGAAGAGAGAATCCGTCCTGATCGGCCATGGCGATTCTCATGCGCGTGTCGGTGTAGTCGGGCGTCGAGGCGAAGAAGAACAAGGGGCTTGCGCCGATGCGGTGAAGATGGGCGATGGCCGCGGCGAGATCCGACCTCGACTTGATCGCCGCGATTCGCGCAAGGTCCGGCGCAAACGGCTTGAGCCCCTTTGCCTCGATGGTCGCCTCGTCCATGCAAGCGGCGTAATAGTCGCCGAGCTTGCGGCGGGCGTTCGTCTTGGTGCCCTGGCCGGCGGCCGCCTCCTCGAGGATTAGGGCAAGCACCGCGGTAATGTGCTCATCGAGATCGCTGTAGCGCCACCAGCTCGATTGTTCGGGCGGGACCGGGTTCGCCTTGAGCCACGCGCCACACGCGTATCGGTAGAAATCGACGCACGGCTCGACGCCGCGGTCGATCGCCGACGGGTCGAAGGCCGGGGGAAGCTTCTTCTTCAGGATGTCTTCGAAGGTTTCGGCTTGAGAAGCGCCCGCGAGCAGCACCAAGCCTAACAGGAGGGTCAGACCTCGTCGCATGCGGCTACTGGCGTCCCGCGCGCGCTTCGATCGCCAGCCTCACGAGTTCCTTGCGCGCCTCGGCCGGAGTCATCACCGGCTCGGCGAACAGGATGCGCCGGGCCGCGCCGTCGAGCGCGATGTCCGCGCCCTCGGGGTCGATGCCGGTCATGCGCCAATGACCCGGCTCGCCTTCGGCGAGCGCGGTGGCGTAAAGCTCGATCGCGTCGGCATGCTCCTCGTTCATGTGCTCGATAATCTCTTGCTCGGCCTCGATCAGGCTTGCCGCCTGGTTGAGATCAAGCAGGAGTTCGCCGGGGGTGAGTTCGAAGATGCGGCCGAAGCCGCCTATGTAGTGGGCCCCCTCGACCGCAAGGCGGAAAAAGGCGAAGTCGGGGAATTCGGCGTAGAAGGCAGCCTCGGGGTGGCGGGCCAAGAACCGCCGCCTCACCCCCTCGTCGGCCGTTCGCTCGACCCTGCCGTAGATCGTGACCCTGGCGCCCTGGAGAGGGTCAGCGAGAGCCCCCGTCTCATCGACCATGATGGAGGCGCGGGGGTCCTTGGCGAGATTTCCGGTGTGCCGGGCGAGGTTCGAGATGAGGAGGGTAGGCGAGCCCGCGGCATCGGTCGCAAGGGTTACGAGCGAGGCGTAGGGAACGCCCGTTTTGGCGTCGAGGGTCGCCAGCGAGCCCTTGAAGGCCCGCCGAATCAGCGCCCTTGCCGCGCTCGCCACCTCTTCGCGCGAGGGCATTGGTTGAGACTTATTTGCTTGCGCCATAACGATATTTGTTGCATTGCGGTAAAAGACGGGTAGCGAGATGCGCCCCAATGCTGCCATAATTGACGCAGCCCCTGAACCCTTAACACCCCTAAACCATCAATCGCCGCAAGGGCCCCCCACAATGCCAACAATCGCACTTGTCGACGACGATCGTAACATTCTCACCTCCTTGCGCATGGTGCTCGAGGCGGAGGGCTATAAGACGCAGACCTATAACGACGGCGCAAGCGCGCTCGACGGCTTTGCCGAGAGCCCGCCCGACCTCGCCATCCTCGACATCAAGATGCCGCGCATGGACGGCATGGAGCTCCTAAGGAGGCTCCGCCAGCGAAGCGAGCTGCCGGTGATCTTCCTCACCTCCAAAGACGAGGAGATCGACGAACTGTTCGGCCTCAAGATGGGCGCCGACGACTTCATCCGCAAACCCTTCCCGCAGCGGCTTCTGGTCGAGCGCGTCAAGGCGGTGCTCAGGCGCGCCCAGCCTCGCGACGGCACGGCGCCGGTGGTCGAGGACAAGTCGAAGGTGCTCGAGCGCGGCAAGCTCAAGATGGACCCCGAGCGCCATACCTGCGTGTGGGACAACCGGCCGGTGACCCTGACTGTCACCGAGTTCCTCATCCTGCAAGCGCTTGCCTCCCGGCCCGGCGTGGTGAAAAGCCGCGACGCCTTGATGGACGCCGCCTATGATGATCAGGTCTATGTCGACGACCGCACCATCGACAGCCACATCAAACGTCTGCGCAAAAAGTTCAAAGCGGTCGATTCGAGCTTCGATGTGATCGAGACGCTCTATGGCGTGGGCTACCGGTTCAAAGAGTGACAGGTCTGACCGATGACCGCCGAGGCGGACAGGTCCTGGCAACGGCCTGACGTCGCCACGATCAAAGAACGGCTTCGGCGCGCTACGCGTTTTGCGCTTGCGCGCGGCCGCCGCGCGTCCCGCTGGCTTGGCGAACACCTGCCCTTCAGGCACGGCTTCTCCAGCCTGACGCGGCGCATCGTGGTGCTCAATCTCATCGGGCTTGCGATCCTGGTCTCGGGGATTCTCTATCTCAACCAATTCCGCGCCGGCCTGATCGACGCCAAGGTACAGAGCCTGCTCACGCAAGGCGAGATCATCGCCCGCGCGATCGCAGCTTCCGCCGGCGTCGATACCAACGAGGTGCAGCTCGATCCGGAGAAGCTGCTCGAGACCGAGCAAGGCCAAGCCGATGACGACGACGCGCTCAACGGCTCGCTCGAATTCACCATCGACCCCGAGCGCGCCGCGCCGATCTTGCGGCCTCTTGTCAAACCCACGGGAAGCCGGGCGCGCATCTATAACCGCGACGGCGCACTGATCCTCGATTCCGACACGTTCTATTCGCGCGGAGAGGTGCTGCGCTACGACCTGCCGCCGCCCGACGTCGAGAAGCCGGACGCCTTGACGCGGTTCTGGCAGGCGGTGAAGACGCGCTTCAATCAATACGACCTGCCGCTCTACACCGAGATCGGCGGCGCCAACGGCAAGGCCTATCCAGAGGTTGCCACCGCGCTGACCGGCACTTCGGTGCCGATCGTCCGCGTCAACGACAAGGGCGAGCTCGTGGTGTCGGTGGCGGTGCCGATCCAGCGCATGCGCGCCGTTCTCGGCGTGCTGCTGCTTTCGACGCGCGGCGGGGACATCGACAATATCGTGGCCGCCGAGCGCTGGGGCATCGTGCGCGTGTCGTTGTTCGCTGCGGCGGTCACCATCGTGCTGTCGGTGATCCTTGCCAACACCATCGCCGGCCCGGTGCAGAGGTTGGCATCGGCGGCGGAAAGCGTGCGCCACAGCGTCAAGGCGCGGGCCGAGATCCCGGATTTCACCGACCGCACCGACGAGATCGGCCATCTGTCGGGCGCGCTGCGCGACATGACCGAAGCGCTGTACAAGCGGATCGACGCGATCGAGAGCTTCGCGGCCGACGTGGCCCACGAGCTCAAGAACCCTCTCACCTCGTTGCGCAGCGCGACCGAGACTCTGCCGCTGGCGAAGACCGACGAGTCGCGCGAGCGCCTGATGGAGATCATCAAGCACGACGTCAAGCGGCTCGACCGGCTGATCAGCGACATTTCGGATGCGTCGCGTCTCGACGCCGAGCTTGCGCGCGAGGACGCCAGACCGGTCGACATGGCCGAGCTTTTGCGCACGACGGTGTCGCTGTTCAACGACATTCACCGCGGCGACACGCCCGACGTGGGATTCGACATCGCTTATGCGCCGGGGGCCCACCCCTACCGCGTCAACGGCCATGACAGCCGCCTGAGCCAGGTGATCGTCAACCTGCTCGACAACGCAATCTCCTTCTCGCCGCCCGCGGGCCGCGTCGCCGTGATCGCGCGGCGCATCGGCAACGAGATTCAGGTGGCGGTCGAAGATGAAGGTCCCGGCATCCCGCCGGAAAATCTCGAGCGCATCTTCGAGCGGTTCTATACCGACCGGCCGCAGGAAAATTTCGGACAGAACTCCGGGCTCGGGCTCAATATTTCGCGGCAGATCGTAGTCGCTCACGGCGGGCGGCTGTGGGCCGAGAACCGGCCGCCGGCCGGCGTCGGGCGCGGAAAGGGCGATCGCGGCGACAGGAAGAGCGGCGGCGCACGTTTCGTGATTCGCCTGCCGGCTGCCTAACCAGTGGGCATCACACGCGAGCTTGTACACGGCACCTGCGTTGCGCTCGGCAGACGCGCGGCGCTTCTGCGCGGGCCGTCGGGCGCGGGCAAATCCGACCTTGCCTTACGGTTCCTTGCGCTTTCGAGCGAGGGAGAGGACCGACCGATGCTCGTCGCCGACGATCAGGTGTTCGTCACGCCCAACGGCCACGGCGGGCTCATGGTCTCGGCGCCTGCTGCCATCGCGGGAAAGATCGAGGTGAGGGGGCTCGGAATCATGCAGGTGCCGTCCGTCGGAGAATCCGAGCTTACGCTCGTCTGCGACCTCGTCGGGCCCAAAGAGGTGCCAAGACTGCCGGAGCCGCTGGAACGGACCGTGATCGCAAGCGTGCCGTTGCCCTTGCTCAAACTCGAACCGTTCGAGGCCTCGGCTCCCTTGAAGTTGAAGATGGCGCTCTTGTGGGCGTCACACGATCTACCCAAGTAAAGTTCCAGGAACGCACTTGCGCTCGACCCCTCTCCCGACAAAGATAACGGCCTTCCGCCTGGGGGCTATTACTCAAGGACTCACATGATCGGCGTCGTCATCGTCACCCATGGCAAGCTCGCGCATGAATTTCGCGCGGCGCTCGAGCACGTGGTCGGGCCGCAAGAGCAGATCGAGACGATTTCAATCGGCCCCGACGACGATCTCGACGAGCGGCGAAGCGACATGTTGACAGCGCTCCAGCGCGTCGACAGCGGCGGGGGTGTCGTGGTGCTTACCGACATGTTCGGCGGCTCGCCCTCGAACCTCGCCATCTCGGCCATGGATCACGAGAACGTCGAGGTGATCGCCGGCGTCAATTTGCCGATGCTGGTGAAGCTCGCGAGCGTGCGGGGCGAATGCGGGCTCGATGAGGCTATCACCCAGGCGCAAGAAGCCGGACGCAAATATATCAGCGTCGCGAGCCAAATCCTCGCGGCTCACTAGAGTGAACAAGCTTCGCGACACAGAAATCGAGCCCCGCTCCGGCCTCCATTTCGCGGAGGTCGTCATCCCGAACAAGAAAGGGCTGCATGCCCGCGCCTCGGCGCAATTCGTGCGCTGCGCCTCGCGCTTCACTGCGGAAGTGCGGGTGACCCGCGAGGGCCATACCGTCGGCGGCACGTCGATCATGGGGTTGATGATGCTGGCCGCGGGGCAGGGTCACTCGATCCTCATCGAGACGGAAGGGGCCGAAGCGAGCGAGGCGCTCGAGGCGCTGATCGCTCTGGTCGAATCCGGCTTCGGGGAAGAGGATTAGGAAATCCCAAATCAGCAGCACGCCTGCGTCTGCGTGTTCACCGTTCCTGACGTGCCAATATCGTAGGGGATGCTGCGGATCGGTGATGAAAGAACAAAATCGCCGCCGTGCGCGTTATTCCACGGCCCCGATAATCCGTCCCTCGGCGCATCCGAACGTGAGTTAGTGAGGTGACGGCGATGGCAAAGACCGAAAAAAGCCGTCCGGTCGTCCTATCCGAAACGAACGCGAGAGCGGGCGTAACGGGACATAACGTGCGCTATGTGCTCGCCTTCGGGCTTGCCGGAAGCATCATCGCCTTCGTGGCAATCGGCCTCTACTACTATTATGCCAGGCTCGTAGAGACGCTCGGTCACGCCTCTGCCCGACTCGACTTCGCCAAGCTTGTATCTTTCGCAACTCCGCTCGCGCTCGGCGCGGTCGCCATCGTCCTGGCGCTCGGCCTATCGAATATGGTGGTCAGGCCGAGGCCAGACATCAGCCAAAAGCTGATGCGCTGGCGGGTTGCGTTGCAATTCACCGCTCTGTGTCTCGTCATGGCCGCTTTCTACCTGGCGGCCGGATCTTAGGGGGTGCTTAGAGCCTCGCAGGGTCTGTGGAGCGTCTTAGCTCGAGGCCACCGGTCAGAGCTCGCGCTTGTAGCCGGTGACCATGGCGCGCGGGAGATTCTCGCGGAACACGAAGCTTGCGAGGACCACGGCGGCGATATGGGCGATGACGAGCGCGAGCGTGATGTTGGCGATCAGCTCGTGCACCTCCTCGAACGACTCGCCGAAGTCCTTAGAGAACATGCCGGCAAGCGGGCCGGCCTGCTGGTCGCCGCCATAGACAATGAGGCCGGTGATGACGGTCGCGGCGAGGAAGATGAGCAGCGCGACGATCATGGCCCCGCCGCCTGGGCTGTGGCCGAGATGGCGCTCGGCCTTGAACAAGACGAGATCGCGCACATAGCGGAGCGATGCGCCGGGCGCATAGACGAAGTCGGAGAAGCGGGCGTGATCGGGCCCGACGAAGCCCCAGATCACGCGCGCCAAAACGAGAGCGCCGACGAGATAGCCCGCCCAGACATGGACCGTGAGCACATCCTCTTCGGTCAAGACGTAGGCGACGGTGAAGGCGACGACCAAGGTCCAATGGAAGACCCGAACGAACGGGTCCCAGACATAGACTTCACCTGCCGCGCTTCGATTCGTACCGGCCATGAGATTATTTACCCTGTAAGGTGCGCGCCCGTCTTGACCAGAATCAATGACCCGCCAGGAGAGCGGCACCCAGCTTACCCCGCGCTTACCGTCTCCCGCAGGTGCCGATGTCATCCCCGGCCAGACGTCCTGGACATCGCATAAAGACTTCCTTATATCTTTATCACCTTGAAGCGGAGCAGAGAGCGGCATGACCTATCACGTCAGGGACATCGGACTGGCCTCTTGGGGCCGCAAAGAGATCGACATCGCCGAGACCGAGATGCCCGGTCTCATGGCCGTGCGCGAGGAATACGCCGCCAAGCAGCCGCTCAAGGGCGCGCGGATCGCGGGCTCCCTGCACATGACGATCCAGACCGCCGTCCTGATCGAGACGCTTAAAGCGCTTGGCGCCGACATCCGCTGGGCGTCGTGCAACATCTATTCGACGCAAGACCACGCGGCCGCGGCGATCGCGGCCAAGGGCATCCCAGTGTTCGCCTACAAGGGGGAAAGCCTCGAGGAATATTGGGACTACACCAACCGCATCTTCGAGTGGTCGGATGGCGGCACGCCCAACATGATCCTCGACGACGGCGGCGACGCTACCTTGCTCGTGCATCTCGGCGTGCGCGCCGAAAAGGGCGACACCGCCTTCCTCGACAAGGCCACCAACGAGGAAGAGAAGGTCCTGTTCGCTTCGATCAAGACGCGGCTCAAGGAGAAGCCGGGCTGGTTCACCAAGATCGCCGCCAATATCCGCGGCGTGACCGAGGAGACCACGACCGGCGTGCACCGTCTCTACGAGATGCAGAAGAAGGGGACGCTCCTGTTCCCCGCCATCAACGTCAACGACAGCGTGACCAAGTCGAAATTCGACAATCTCTACGGCTGCCGCGAGAGCCTGGTCGACGGCATCAGACGCGGCACCGACGTGATGATGGCCGGAAAGGTGGCGATGGTCGCGGGCTTCGGCGACGTGGGCAAGGGATCGGCCGCGAGCTTGCGCAATGCCGGCTGCCGCGTGCTGGTCGCCGAGATCGATCCGATCTGCGCGCTTCAAGCCTCGATGGAGGGCTACGAAGTCACCACCATGGACGACGCGGCGCCGCGCGCCGATATCTTCGTGACCGCGACCGGCAACAAGGACGTCATCACCCTCGACCACATGCGCAGGATGAAGGACCGCGCCATCGTCTGCAATATCGGCCACTTCGATTCCGAGATCCAGGTCGCGAGCTTGCGCAATTTCAAATGGCACAATGTCAAGCCGCAGGTCGACGAGATCGAGTTCCCCGACGGCAAGCGCATCATCCTTCTGTCGGAGGGGCGGCTGGTCAATCTCGGCAACGCCATGGGCCACCCGAGCTTCGTTATGAGCGCGTCATTCACCAACCAGACGCTGGCCCAGATCGAGCTGTGGACCAATCCCGGCAAATACGAGAAGAAGGTCTATACGCTACCCAAGCAGCTCGACGAGAAGGTGGCGCGGCTCCATCTCGCCAAGGTCGGCGCCAGGCTGACCACGCTCAGCGCGGAGCAGGCCGAGTATATCGGCGTGCCGGTCGAAGGCCCCTACAAGCCCGAGGCCTACCGCTACTGATCATGCCTTCGCGACTTATCCGGCGGCGATCGATCCGCCGCACCTCGCGCGGAAGAGGCCCTGTGATAGGCTGATCCCGTGGCACTCCTGATCGCGCTCCATATCCTTGCCGCCGTCGTGTGGGTCGGCGGCATGTTCTTCGCCTATATGGTGCTACGCCCCGCAGCCGGGCCGCTCGACCCCGGCGCGCGGCTTCCCCTGTGGCACCGCGTACTCGGCCGGTTCTTCCTATGGGTGTGGGCGAGCATCGCCCTCCTGCTCGCGAGCGGGTTCGGCATGATCTTCGGCTATCTTGGAGGCTTCGCCGCAGCAGGGGTTCACGTGCATGTCATGGTGGGCATCGGCACCGTTATGATGCTCCTGTTCGTCTACCTCTATTTCGGCCCGTGGCGCCATTTTGCCGCCGCCGTCGCCGGAGGACTTTTGCCCGAGGCGGCGGCGCAGCTCAACCGGACGCGCATGATCGTGGCCGTCAATCTCGCGCTTGGGCTTGCGACCGTCGTGGTGGGCGCAAGCGGCCGCTTCTGGTGACGGCGCTGCGCGAGGTGTCACACAATCGCAGCACGAGTCGCGCAGCCCCTCCTCCATTAACCAAGACACCGAGCCCAGTGGGCAAGACTCGGCGATGCAGTTAATCTACGCCTGATTCGCCTTGGGTTCGCGTGGGGCAGAGGGAGCCCCGCGTTTTAGTCTGTGGCAGCGTTTTTGCGGCGCGAGGCGAGGCCATGGACGGCGGCGCGGAGCACTACACGACCATGCGGATGAGCGGGGGCAAGGTGGCACCCTCTTCGAGGTGGCCAAAGGTGCTGTTCCGCGTTTGCCTGCTCGTCGCTACGCTCATGCTTCCCGTCACCAGCGCGTTTGCCGCCAGCCTCGAAGCCACTTTCGACGCCCGCACTCTCCTCACCCTCGGCATCACCCTCGGCATCATCGCTTTTGCCGTCGGCACGGCGATCGCGTGCCTGCGCGCGACCGAACGCGCGCGCGCCGCGGCGGCGCGTGCGGCGGCGGAAGCCGATCGCTACCGGCAGAGCGAGGCGACGCTCGAGACGGTGCTCGCAGCCGAGCCGCAGGCGCTTCTGATCGTGGGCGAGAGCGGGGAACCCGAGCTCTTGGTCGCCAATCTGCCGGTCGGGCTTGGGGTGCCGCGCGAGGCGAACGCGCTGCTCAATTTCGAGAACTGGCTCGACGCGCCGTCGGCTTCTGCGCTCGAACTTGCCCTGCGCGCGCTGGTCGATAAGGGCGAAGCCTTCAACCTCATGCTCTCGACGCTGCGCGACCGCTTCGTCGAGGTGGACGGCCGCGTCGCCGGGCATACCCTCGTGCTCAAGGTCCGCGACCTGTTCGGGCGGCGGCTCGAACTTGCCGAACTTGCCGCCAAGCACCGCCAGCTCGAGGACCAGGTCACCTCGCTGCGGGCGTTGCTCGACACGCAGGCGAGCCTGGCGGAGCGCGCCCAGCCGGAGGCTAAGCCGTCGCGCGAGGCCCATTTCAGAAGTTTCGACCGGCTCGCAACCGCCTTCGCCGTGTTCGACGAAAGCCAGAGGCTGACCCATTTCAACCAGGCCTATGTCGATCTCTGGCAACTCGACCCCGCATGGCTTACGACCCATCCGCGCGACGGGGAGATCCTCGACCGCTTGCGCCAGGAGCGCCGCTTGCCCGAGAAGGCCGATTACCGCGAGTGGAAGAAAAGCTGGCTCGCTTCATACGGCTCGAATGCGCAGGTCGAAGACCTCTGGCACCTTCCCGACGGCCGCATCCTGCACGTGATCGCCGACAGCGAGGCGGGCGGCGTCACCTATCTCTACGAAAACGTCACCGAGCGCATCGCGCTCGAGAGCCGCTACAACGCGCTGATTCAGGTGCAGCGCGAGACGCTCGATACCTTGCGCGAGGGCGTCGCCGTGTTCGGCCCGAACGGAAGACTGAGGCTCTACAACCGGGCCTTCGCCAAGCTGTGGCGCCTCTTGCCGCACACGCTCGACAGCGAGCCGCATATCGACGAGATCATCGAGGAATGCCGCGCACTTTACGACGCGCCCGAGGAATGGGAGCGGACCAAGGCGGCGGTCACGGCGATCGTCGCCGAGCGGCGGCCCTATGAAAGCGAGATCGATCGTGCCGACGGCCGCGTGCTCGCATGCGCCGCATTGCCGCTGCCGGACGGCGGCACCTTGCTCACTTATAACGACGTATCGGACGCAAAGTACGTCGAGCGGGCGTTGATCGAGCGGGCCGAGGCTCTGGAGGAGGCTGACCGCGTCAAGTCGGCGTTCATCTCGCATGTCTCCTATGAGCTTCGCACTCCGCTCAACTCGATCCTCGGCTTTGCCCAGCTGCTGGCCAGCCCCGCCTTCGGCCCGCTCGGCGACAAGCAGCACGAATATGTCGGCGACATCCTCGCCTCGGGACTGACGCTGAGGGCCATCATCGACGACATTCTCGATCTCGCCACCATCGATGCCGGCACGCTCGAGCTCAATCTCGCCCCGGTCAGCGTGCGCGAGGTGATCGAGGCCGCCGAGAACGGCGTGCGCGAGCGGCTCAAACAGAACGACATGACGCTCGACGTCACGATCGAACCCGGCATCGACACCTTCGTCGCCGACGCCGCCCGGGTGACGCAAATCCTCTATAATCTCCTCTCCAACGCGATCGGCTTCTCGCCCGCCGGAGGGCGGATCGCGCTCAACTGCCGCCGCGAGAGTTCCATGGTCGCGTTCACCGTCGAGGATCAGGGGGTCGGCATCCCCGAGGATTATCAGAAGGCGGTGTTCGACCGCTTCGAGAGCCGGTCGCATGGCTCGCGCCATCGCGGCACCGGGCTCGGGTTGTCGCTCGTCAAGAGCCTTACCGAGCTGCATGGCGGCACCGTCTCCCTCGCCTCGACGCCGGGCAGGGGAACGCGCGTCACGGTGCGGTTGCCGGTCACCCAGGAGGCCAAGGGCGACGCGGCCGCGCGCGAGGAGCCGCGCTACAAATCAAGCCGCGCCGGATGACAAGCGTCTGGACGCTCGACGATGTCGACCTTCCCAGGCTCGACGTCATCGCGAGCCGGCTTGCGCTTGCGCTCAAGCCCGGCGACGTCGTTACGCTCGCGGGTCCGCTCGGCGCGGGCAAGACCACGCTGGCGCGGGCGCTGGTGAAACGGATCTGCGGCGAAGGCGAGGTGCCGAGCCCGACCTTCGCGCTGATGCAGCGCTACGAGACGCAGCGGCTCGTCATCACCCATTGCGACTTCTACCGGCTTGAGCCAGGCGAGCTTGGCGAGCTCGGGCTCGACGACGCGCTCGCCGAAGGCGTGCTCCTGATCGAGTGGCCGGAGCGTGCGGGCGACTGGCTGCCGCAGGAGCGGCTTGACATCGCCATCGACGAGACGGCGACGCCAAACGCGCGCCGGCTCGTTCTCTCCGGCCAGAGTCGTTGGGCCGAAAGGCTCGACCGCGTCCGCGAACTCTCCGCCTTTCTCGACAAGACCCCGTACGCCGAGGCCGGCGCCGAATATCTGCAGGGCGACGCTTCGACGCGCTCCTATGCGCGGCTCGTTCTGCCAGACAGGACCGCGATCCTCATGAATTCGCCGCGCCAGCCCGATGGGCCTCCGATCCGCGACGGCAAGCCCTATTCGCAGCTCGTGCATCTTGCCGAGGATGTGACGCCTTTCGTCGCAGTTGCTCAAGCGCTCCGCGAGCGCGCCCTTTCGGCGCCCGCCATCTATGCCTTCGACCTCGACCGCGGGTTCCTCATCCTCGAAGACCTCGGGGATCGCGTGTTCGGGGCCGAGGTCGCGAAGGGACACGACATGGCGGATCTGTGGGGAGCCGCGGTCGATGTCCTGCTCGCTCTCGCCGGGGAACCGCCACCCGAGCGCCTTGCCATCGAGGGACACGCCCCCTACCGGCTGCCCGATTTCGATGCCGAGGCCATGCTGACCGAGGCCTCACTCCTGATCGACTGGCTCTGGCCGGTGCTGCACGGAAAGCCCATGCCGTCGGCCTTACGCGAGGAGTTTGCCGCTCTGTGGCGCCCCCTGCTCGCAGAGGCGGCAAAGGCCGATCTTGGCTGGGTGTTGCGCGATTACCACTCTCCGAACCTAATGTGGCTGCCGAGGCGAAAAGGGGTTAAGCGGGTCGGGCTCCTGGATTTCCAGGATGCGCTTAGAGGCCCGCTCGCCTACGACCTCGTGTCCTTGCTCCAGGACGCCCGGCTCGACGTTCCCGAGGCGCTTGAACGGGATGAACTCGCTCGCTACTGTGCCGCACGAAGCGCGAGCCCGCATTTCTCGAGCGACCAGTTCCACGTGCTCTATGCAACGCTCGGCGCCCAACGCAACTCGAAGATCCTGGGCATCTTTTCCAGACTGGCAAAACGTGACGGCAAGCGCGGTTATCTCGCTCATCTCCCGCGGGTCGCACGCTACCTCGAGCGCGACCTCGCCCATCCTGCGCTCGAACGCTTGCGCGCGTTCTACGAGCGCCAGTTCCCGCCTGCCGGCAAGCTTCCGCCTTTGGCTCTCTGACCTGGACCAATTCCATGAGTGAGTCGCGCGCCACCGAGGCGAAGACGGCGATGGTGCTGGCCGCGGGGTTCGGCGAGCGCATGCGTCCCTTGACCTTGACCATGCCGAAGCCCCTCGTGCCGCTCGCAGGCCGGCCTCTCATCGACCACGTGCTCGACCGTCTCGCGCTGGCGGGCGTCAGAACCGCGGTCGTCAATGTGCATTACCTGCCCGACCTGCTCGAAGCGCATCTCGCCACGCGCAAGGGCCATGCGCCGGAGATCCGTATTTCCGACGAGCGCGGCCTTCTGCTCGACACCGGCGGCGGCGCGAAGAAGGCGCTTCCCCTCTTGGGACGCGGGCCGTTCTTCATCCATAATGCCGACTCGGTGTGGAGCGAGGGCGCCGCGCCCGCGCTTCCACGCATGCTGAAGCTGTGGAACCCAACAATCATGGATTGCCTCCTTCTGCTTGCACCCGCCGCGACCAGCATCGGCTACAACGCCAGAGGCGATTTTTCCATGGCGCCGGACGGCAAGCTCGCCCGCCGCGGCGAGCGGCAGGTCGTGCCCTTCGCCTTCGCCGGGGTTTCGCTGTGCGACGAGCGGCTCTTCAAGGACGCGCCGGAGGGCCGTTTCTCCCTGAACCTATTGTGGGACCGCGCTCTCGCCGAAGGCAGGCTTTATGGGATGCGGCTCGACGGGACCTGGATGCATGTCGGCACCCCGGAAGCTCTGGCGGAAGCCGAAACGCTGTTCGAGCGCGAAGGTGCGTGAGGGACTGAAAACGGGCCCGAGGCTCTACACCATCCCGCCTTCGGCGCCATTTCTTACCACCTTGGCAAGAGCCATTCTTGCCGGCGACCTGCCGGTTCCAGGCGGACCGAAGCCTGATCCGCTCATCCTACCGTTCACCACGATCTACCTCCCCACACGCCGCGCGGCACGGGCTCTGCGCGAGGCCTTCCTGGCCGAGGCCCCGAGCGAGGCGCTGCTCCTCCCGCGCGTCAAGGCGCTCGGCGATCCCGACGAGGAGGCGGCGCTCATTCTTGGGGAAGGCGACGATGAGGGCGGCGCGGATAAACCTGCCATCGGCGAGTTGCAGCGTCACATGGCACTGATGCGGCTCGTGCTCGCGTTTGCCCGCACCCTTCCCCCAGCGCTCGGCGAAGGGGCGCGCCTCGAACCGATTACGCCGGCGCAAGCCTCTTCCCTCGCCTTGGATCTCGCCAAACTGATGGACGAGGTCGAGCGCGAGGAGATCGACCTTTCCAGGCTCGTCGCAATCGTGCCGGAGGAATTCGCCGACCATTGGCGGCTCACGGTCGAATTCCTGAAGATCGTGACCGAGCATTGGCCGGCTCATCTTGCGGAGAACGGTCTCGCCTCTCCGGTCGCACGCCGGAGCGCATTGATGACGATCGAAACTGAGCGGTTGGCGAAGGGATCTTCTTATCCCGTCATCGCCGCCGGCTCGACCGGAACGGTGCCCGCGACCGCCCGCCTGCTCGAGACAATCGCCTCGCTGCCGAACGGCGCGGTCGTCTTGCCGGGACTCGACCGCTTCCTCGACGACTGGACGAGCCTGGCCGATCATCCGGAGCATCCGCAGGCCGGCATGGCCAAGCTTCTGAAGAAGCTCGGCGCGACGCGCCAGCAGGTCGCCGACGTGCCGGGCAGCGCGCCAAATCCGGTGCAGCGCGCGCGACTCGAGCTGATCAGCGAGGCGCTCCGACCGGCGGGAAGCACCGAGCGATGGCAACGATTTCTCGCCGGCGGGGATCTCCTGTCCGAGGGACGCGCCAGCTTCGCCAACGGCGTTGCCGGACTCCGCTACGTCGTCGCGCCCACTGCGCACGACGAAGCCGAGGCGATCGCGCTCATCCTCAAGTGGTGCATCGAAACGGAAGGCAAGACCGCGGCGCTCGTCACCCCGGATCGCGTTCTCGCGCGGCGCGTGGCCGCGCGGCTCAAACGCTACGGCCTCGCCATCGACGATTCGGCCGGAATGCCCGTGATGCGCAGCGTGCCGGGCGCCTTCCTCGACCTCGTGCTCGGCGCGGTCGAGACGAGCTTCGCGCCGACCCCGCTGATGGCGCTGCTCAAGCATCCGCTGACCCTGCTCGGCCGGAGTGCATTCGAGATGCGCGTCGCGGCGCGGGCGATCGAGCGCGGCGCTTTTCGCGATGTCTATGTGGGCGAAGGTCTTGCCGGCGTCCGCGAGGCGCTTAGCGCCGAGTACGACGGACCGCGGCCGAGGCCCGCGCGGATCAGCGACCAGGAGAGGGAAAAGGCGCTCGGCCTTGTCGCCGACCTCGAAACGGCATTCGCTCCCCTGGCCAAGCTCTTCGCCGAAGGCGCCGATCAGCCGGCCGCCCGGCTCGGCGAAGCCCATGTCGCAGTGGCGGAGGCGCTTGCGCGCGATCAAGCCGGCTCCGCATCGCGGCTGTGGCGTGACGACGCCGGGGAAGCGCTGACCACGCTTCTGGCCGAGGTGATCGAAGCCGGCACCAACCTTGCCATCGAACCAAGGGCCTACCCGCCCTTCTACCGGAGCCTCGTCGCCCGCGAGGTGGTGCGTCCACCCTACCCCGCCCATCCGCGCCTCTTCATCTGGGGTCCGCTCGAGGCGCGGCTGCAGCAGCCCGATGTCGTGATCCTCGGCAGCCTGAACGAGGGCGTCTGGCCCCGGCCGCAGGAGGCAGGGCCTTGGCTCAACCGCCCGATGCGCGAGGCGCTCGGGTTGCCTCCGCCTGACGAGATCACCGGCCGCTCGGCGCACGACTTCGCCCAATGCCTCGGCGCGCGGCATGTCTATCTCACCCGCGCATTGAAGGTCGAGGGCGTACCGACCGTGCCGTCGCGCTGGCTGCAGCGACTGCTCGCGCTGATCGATGCGGCGAAGCTCGCCGACCGCATCGCGCCAGAACTGCCATTTGCCGAATGGGCGCGCGAGCGCGACCATGCGCCGCGCTTCGAGCCGGTCAAGCCGCCGCGCCCCTGCCCTCCGGTCGCGGCGCGCCCGCGCGAGCTGAGCGTCACCCGCATCGAGCGGTGGATTGCCAATCCTTACGAAATTTACGCCCGCTACGTGCTCGAGCTCGAGAAACTCGAGCCGCTCGGCAGCGACCCGGATCAGGCCTTGCGCGGACAGATCGTTCACAAGGTGTTGCACGAATTCGCGCGCGACCATCCGCGCGAGTTGCCGGCCGACATCTATGGCGAGCTGATGGCCCGCGCCGATGAGCAATTCGCGAGGCTCGGCGGGTCGCCTCTCGTCGAGGCGTTCTGGCGGCCGAGCTTCGCCCGCTTCGCGCGCTGGTTCGCCGCGACCGAGCCGGTGCGCCGCGCGCTTCCCGTCACGACCTTCGCCGAATTAAAAGGCAAGCTCGAGATTGCCGACCGATTTACGCTGACGGCGCGCGCCGACCGCATCGATCTTGGCGAAGACGGGAGCGTTGCCATTTACGACTACAAGACGGGGAAGCCTCCCGAGGTGAAGCACGTTGACGGACTGTCCGCTCCGCAGCTTCCGCTCGAAGCGGTGATCGCCGAAGGCGGCGGCTTCGAAGGGCTCGGCGCGCGCCCCGTCAATGCCCTCGTCTATATCGGCGCCTCTGGCCGCGCCGAAGGCGGGAACGAGCGTCCAGCCGGAGAGAGGCCCGTTTCCGATCTTGCCCACGATGCACGCGAAAGGCTCGTCAAGCTCGTGCGCCGCTACAACGACCCCGCCATGCCCTACGAGGTCAAGCGCAGGCGCGGCGCGCCGTTCACCCACGCCTACGACTATGACGACTACGCCCAGCTTGCCCGCATCCAGGAATGGATGACGCAGGAGCCCGACGAGGACGACCGATGAGCGATCGCGCCGCCCTTCCCGAGGAAGCCGACCGCAACCAGGCCCGCGCCTCGGACCCGTCGGCGTCGGCCTGGGTCTCGGCCAGCGCCGGCACGGGCAAGACCGCAGTGCTGGTCAAACGCGTGCAGAGGCTCCTCCTTGCAGGCTTCAAGCCCGAATCGATCCTCTGTCTCACCTACACCAAGACCGCCGCGGCGGAGATGCAGAACCGCCTGCTTAAGGAGCTCGCCGCCTGGGCGACGATTTCTGAGGATGACCTTCGCGAAAGGTTGCAGGAGTTGACGAAGCGCACGCCAGAGGCGGGGGAGCTCCGCGAGGCGCGGCGTCTCTTTGCGCGCACGCTCGAAGCCAAAGGCGGGCTCAAGATCTATACCATCCACGGCTTCTGCGAGCGGCTGTTGCAGCGCTTCCCGCTCGAGGCGCGGGTCACGCCGCATTTCTCGGTGCTCGACGAACCGGAGCAGGCCCTGCTGCGGCGGCGCGCCTTCGACGCCGTGTTCGCGCGCGCCGCCGAGGACCGTGAGGGAGCGCTCGGCCAGGCGCTCGCGCACGTGATCACGCTCACGAGCGAGAGCCACTTCCGCAAGGTGATCGACGCCGTCCTCGCCATGCGCGGCGAGATGGCGCGCATTGCGGCCTATCACGGCGGCCGAAGCGATTGGGCGGAAAGGGAAGCCGCGGCGTTGAAGCGGCTGCTCGGCGTTCACGAGGTGAAAGAGGAGGACTTGATCGCCGAAATGGCCGGCATCCTGTCCGATGCCGAGATCGGTGAGCTGCTCGATGCTCTTGAAGCACACGGCGCGACCAAGGACGACGCGCGCATGAAGGCGAGCCTGATCAACGCCAAGGATGCGCTCGGCGAATCGCGCGCCGCGGCGCTAAAGCCCATCTTCTGCACGGTGGATCACGAGCCGCGCCAGCGCCTGTGTAGCAAGGCTCTGAAGGACGCAGTTCCTCGACTTTGCGTTATGCTTGAGCGCGCACGCGACCGTTTCGTGCCGCTCGACGCCACGCTCGCCAAGCTGCGCATCGCCGAGGCAAGCGGCTCGGTGCTGATCCTCGCCGATGCCGTGATGGGCGACTACGAGCGGCGGAAGCGGGCCGAGGCCGCGCTCGATTACGACGATCTGATCGTCAAGACGCTCAACCTTCTCCTTCGCGAGCGCGCGGCGGCATGGGTCCTGTACAAGATCGACGGCGGCATCGACCACATCCTGGTCGACGAGGCGCAGGACACGAATCCCGCGCAGTGGGACATCATCGAACGGCTGGCCGAGGAGTTCTTCGCCGGCGCCGGAGCGAGCGAGCGCACGCGCACGATCTTCGCCGTGGGCGACGAGAAGCAGTCGATCTACTCGTTCCAGGGCGCCGATCCCAGGCGCTTCGGAGAGATCGGTCGGATCTTCCAGCGCCGCGCCGAGGCTGTTGGCCTTCCTTTCCACCAGGTCCCACTCAACCTGTCGTTCCGCTCGACGGAGCCGGTGCTCCGGGCGGTCGATGCGGTGTTCGCCAACCGCAAGGCTGCAAGCGGGCTTGTCCTCTCCGAGACGGCGGTCATCCAGCATCACGCCGTCCGCAAGGGCGAGGCGGGGCTGGTCGAGCTGTGGCTGCCCGAAGCCGAGGCGAAGCCCGAGCCCGCCGATCCCTTTGCGCCGTGGGAGGACGCATCGAGCGGCGCGCGATCCGTCGATGCGCTTTGCCAGAACATCGCCCGCCTGATCAGGCGGTGGATCGAGGAGGGCGAGCCGCTGCTATCGGCCGGACGTCCGGTCAAGCCCGGCGACATCTTGATCCTCGTCCGCCGCCGCGACCCGTTCACGACGCCGATGATCCGGGCCCTCAAGCGCGAACGCGTGCCGGTCGCGGGCGCCGACCGCATGAAGCTGATGGACCAGCTTGCGGTGCAGGACCTCGTTGCGCTTGCCGACGTGTTGCTGCTGCCGGAGGACGACCTTGCGCTCGCCGTGGTGCTGAAGAGTCCCTTGTTCGGACTCTCCGACGACGACCTCTTCGACCTCGCTCACGGGAGGGGGGCGCGCTCGCTCTGGTCGATGCTCAAGGATAAGGCCGAGACCGATCGGCGCTTTGCCGAAGCCCGTGCCACGCTTAAGGCTTGGCTCGCGCGCACCGATTTCCTGCCGCCGTACGAGTTCTTCGCCGATGTGCTCGGCGCCGACGGCCAGAAGATGCGCGAACGCATGTTGATCAGGCTCGGACCCGAGGCGGCGGAAGCGATCGACGAATTTCTCGATCATGCGCTTGCCTACGACCGCGATGCCGCGCCGTCTCTCCAGGGTTTCATCGATCAGCTCAGAAAGGGCGACATCGAGATCAAGCGCGACATGGATCAGGACCGCGACGAGGTGCGCATCATGACGGTGCACGGCGCCAAGGGTCTGCAAGCGCCGATTGTGTTCCTGCCCGACACCTGCATGAACCCGCGCGCGCAAGGCGTGCGGCTCTATCCCCTGCCCCGGCCAGGCGAGCCGCAGGAGGAGGTCGCCCACATTGTCTGGGCGGTCGGCGGGCGGACCGACCTCGAAGAGATCGAGGGGCCGAAGGAGGCGCTCAAAAGGGCCGAGCACGAAGAACATCACCGCCTCCTCTATGTGGCGATGACGCGGGCGCAGGACCGCCTCTATGTGTGCGGCTGGCAGGGACAGAAGGACAAGCCGGAAGGCGACTCCTGGTACGAACTTATCAAGGACGGGCTCGGAGGCCTTCTCGCCGAGGTGACAAATTCAGACGGCACTTCTGTGCGCAGGATGGATTGTGCGCAAGTGAAGCCCGTCAAGAAGGATGAGGTCGAGGGCGTGAAAGGCGTGAAGACACCGCTTCCCGCCTGGGCCCTGCGGGCGGCGACGCCGGAACGCGCGCCTCGGCGGCTCACGCCGTCGCGGCTGCCGCGATCTCCGGTCGAGGGGACGGAGGCGCCCTTCGCTTTTCAGCCTCCGCTCGGCCCTCTTGCGCTCGCCAAGAACCACCGCTTCGCACGGGGACGCCTCGTGCATGCGCTGCTCCAGTATCTTCCCGAAGTCGCGCCGGAGGATCAGGAGCGCGCGGCGCGTACTTTCATTGCCGCGAGGGGCCGGGACCTTGCCGGCGCATTGCAGGACGAGATCCTCGCCGAGGCGGTCGCCATCGTGCGCGATCCGCGCTTCGCGCCGCTGTTTCGGCCGGGCAGCCTCGCCGAGGTGCCGGTGATCGCCAAAATCGGCGATGGAAAGCACGGCTGCGAGCTGGAGGGGCAGATCGACCGGCTCGCCATCCTCGCGGAGGAGCTTCTGATCCTCGACTACAAGACCAACCGTCCGCCGCCCAAAGTGGTCGAGGACGTGGCGCCGGCCTATATCGATCAGCTTGCGGCGTATCGGATTGCACTCAAACGCATGTTCCCTGGAAAGATTTTGCGCGCGGCACTGTTGTGGACCGACGGTCCGAACCTCATGGAGATTCCATCAACTTCTCTTGATCTTGCCGAGGCCCGCATCCTCGGGCTTGGCGCCAAGCCTTGACGCCATCGGGGTGCATACCTAGTTTCGTGTCCCTAAAGGCGAGTCCGGCCATTCGCGGCGGCCGCTTGCGATCAGGAGAAGCAAATGGCGACTGAGAAAGTATCGGACGACAATTTCGAGGCCGAGGTGCTCAAGTCCTCGACGCCAGTGGTCGTGGACTTCTGGGCGGAATGGTGCGGCCCGTGCCGGCAGATCGCCCCTGCTCTCGAAGAGATCGCCAAGGAGATGGGCGGCAAGGTGCGTATCACCAAGCTGAACATCGACGAAAACCCGCGCACGCCCTCCTTCTATAACGTGCGGGCGATCCCCACGCTGATTCTGTTCAAGGACGGAGAGGTCGCCGGCACGCTCAAGGGCGCCTACCCGAAGAGCCAACTCACCGCCTGGATCAACGGCACGGTCGGCGCGTAGTCCGACTCGGGGAAAGAGGCCGTCCCTCTCCGGGACGTAGGGCACTTGCGAATTCGGCGAGCTTTCCTCGTGCTCTGCCTTTGCCTCTGCGCCTCCGCACGCTTGGACGCGAGCGCGTTCCTCGACGAGCAACAGGCTCGCGCCAAAGCGATCAAGATCCTCATGGGCGATCCTTACGGAACCACGATGGAAGACGTATCCAAGGCCATCGTCGGCGGGGAGCTGCTCAAGGACGGCAAGACGCGAGCGTGCGGCGACGTGAAGAAGCCGGTCTGGCAGTTCCATATCCATGTCGAGGCGCCGGTCAACAAGCCCGAGAGTCCGAT
>NZ_DASRGO010000199.1:0-6790 GCF_035650995.1 Methyloceanibacter sp.
GGTGGTCGGCTCAAGCCAGTTTTGCCAAATCAAAGGCGGCTGCGGCGCCTTGATGCGAGTCGTTTGCGTCGAACCTCTAGCCGGTCCTCCCGTAGCCCCGCCGGTCGATCAACCGGCGGCCCTTCCGGCTCCGCCCCCGGCCTCGCCTGCCGTCCCTCCAACTGTAGCTCAACCTGCGACCCCGCCGCCACCGCCTCTGGGTCAAGGGGGGGGCGCACAGAGCGGCCAAGAGTGCGGGTTCGCCGGAAACTGGCGTGATGACCTGGGGACCGAACTCAGCATCGCCCAAAGCGGCGATACGCTGAGCGGCAGCGCCGCCTTTTCGGATATCGCGGCGAGCGTTTCCTTCAATGGCACGGCCGGGGGCCAAGCTTTCACCGCGACCTTCGCGCCGTGCGGCAACAGTGGCATCGAGCGTTTGCAGGGCGGCGGCAAGATCTCCCTCACTCTCTCCGGCTGTGATGCCATCTCCGGGAAGCTCGACGATAGCGTCGGTGCCGAGCTTTTCGATTTGTCGCTCAAGCGTGCGGCGGGGAAACCGGGTCCAGGCGGCGCCTGTGGCGCCTCACCTCCGCCCGAATGATAATAATGAAAACCGATGCCCGTCGATCAGTCCGCTATCGGCCCTATTGGGCGGGTTGTTCTTGGACGTCGACATCGATCGTCACGATGTCGCGGCCGCCGGTCAGGACCGTTTCGCCTTCGACGGCCGTTCGTCGTGCCTGGGACATCGTGAACCTGTCGAAGCCTTTATAATCCTCGGGGGGCGTGTAGGTAAGCACGGGATCCTGCCAAGAGGCGCTGCCGCGGCTCGGCTGCTCTTCCAGTCGGACGTCGCTGATCGCATTGGCGATCTGGCTATTTAACGCGCTGTTTGTCGTGCCAGTCAGACCGACCGCCAACAAAGTGGCAAAGTTGATCTCGCACGGCGTGTTGACGTCCGTTGCGATCTTTAATGTCAGCTTGCCGACGAACTTGCCGCCGACCTTGGGCATACTGGACAAGTCGAGGCGGCACTGAATGGGCGTGACCGGCACGGGCAGCGACGGGCCTTGGAGGTCGGCCTTCCTCGTCGCGATGCATCGCATCAAGACGGGCACTTTTTCGTTCAGCGTCCACTCTGTCTTCTTGGCATCAAGGAGGAGCTCGTAGGCTCTGTCCTGAATCGCTTTGGCCGTAGCCCGTGTTTCCGGCAAAGCGTTCTCGTAGTTGGTCATGGCCTTAGCCAACGTCTCCGCGAGGCTGTCGACGTTGGACCGCGCCTCATTCTGAAGATTGACGATGCGTTTTCGGCGGGCTTCCAACTCGTCCGCGTTCATCTTGTCGATCGCATTGCAAGTATCGTCGAGCCAGTTCCTGAGCGGAATTTCGCCGAGCATGAGCAGGCGGTCGAGAGCGCCGGCCGGTTCGACAGAGTTGAGGGTTGAAATTGCGAGGGCCGACAGCGCCAGCAGGAGCGTTGCCGGGCGAGAGGCCAGTTTGGCGCGCATGGTACCTCCGTCGGAAGGCTAGCCCTACCCGCGCTCAGAGTGTACTTCCGCGCCGCCGCGCTGTCATCGCCTCCATCCGGTTAAGAGGCGCCGCGGGGCGGGGCGGGAAGCCGAAGACGTCGGCAGTCAGGATTATTGGGCTTTGATGGTCGCGCCGGACGGCAGCTTGATGGTACCGCCCGGGACGCGGCAGGCGCAGGAGCAGGTGCCGCCGCGACAGAACATGGCGGCGGTGCATCGGCCGCTGTTGCGGAGTTGGGCGCACGCGTCGGCGCCGTGGCAATAGCAGTGGATCACGTCTGCGAAGGCGGCGGAGTTCGCGCCTCCGATGGTCAGGATCAAGAAGAGCACCGCGCGCATCGTTGCCGGGGCTAATGAGCGTAGGGGGCCTCTGACGGCGCGCCGCAGAAATATTGAGCCCCCTGAGGACCGCATGTCAGGTTTTCGGACCCTCCAGCCGGAAAGTCGAAATGCGGACCGAAGTCTTTCGGCTCGGCCGGCATCTTCGGCGGTCCCCAAACGTCCCTCAAGGTCAGGCCTCGTCGCGGCGGAGGCCCGCCCGGGTCGAACTGTTGCCCCTGTTGGGCTTGGGCCTCTCGGCTCGGCCAGCCAAGCGCATAGCCGGCCGCCAAGAGCATGGTCAGAGTGAGAAGCAGTGGAAAGGCGGTGAGCTTTGGCATAACCCCCAGCCGGTTCGCCTTGAGGTTACCATTGCGCGGCCGGCTATGATACCGCCGGTTTGCCTTAATGCTTCGCCTGTTGCGGATTTGACGCGATGAAGTGGTGCCCCAGGCCGGACTCGAACCAGCACGTCGTTGCCGACAACAGATTTTGAGTCTGCCGCGTCTACCATTCCGCCACTGGGGCTTCGGCCGGAACATGGGATAAGCCAGCGGCGCGGTCAACCGCTGCCTTCCGGCGCGGCTGGACGCGCGAATGGACAATGACAGGGCCTCCGGCTAAGCAAGTTTTATGCTGTGCAAGCCCCTTGGCGTGATCCTCACCGCTCTGCTTGTTGTCGGCTTGCCGCGCGCAGCGGCTCTTGGCGCCGAGACGCTTCCCATCACCGGTCCGTGGGGCGACGTCGAGGCCAAAGGCTGCGACGACTATAAGGCGGAGACCGAAGGCGGTTACATCGTCATCGACCAGGATGGGCGGGGCTGGGGCTCGGGCGGCGAGTGCGGCTGCAAGGTCAGGTCCGTCAAAAAATCCGGCAAGAGCGAATATGCCATCGTGGCCTCGTGCCAGTGCATCGACGGCCCCAAAGAGACTTGGCGCCGCAAGCTGATCGTGCTGAGCGACGGCGAAATCGAGTGGGCCGGCGCAAAATATCGGAAATGCGAGCCGCTGCCGTGATCCCGGCGATGCAGGGCTCATGGACAAAGGGCCAGCGTCCGGCTAAGCAATCCCGATGCTGCAGCGCCTCTACGACAAGGTGATCGCGCTCTCGGAGAGTCCCAAGGCGCTGCCGACGCTCGCCGCGGTTTCTTTCGCCGAAAGCTCGTTCTTCCCCATTCCGCCCGACGTCGTGCTCGTGCCGATGGCGCTGGCGCAGCCGCACAAGGCGAGGCTTTACGCGCTCGTCTGCACCATCGCTTCGGTGCTCGGCGGCATGCTGGGTTACGCCATTGGAGCCTTTCTGTACGACACGGTCGGCCATTGGCTGATCTCGGTCTATGGCTATGGCGAAGGCGTCGAGGCCTTCCGCGCGGCTTATGCCGAATGGGGGGCGTGGATCATCCTCATCAAGGGCATGACGCCGATCCCCTACAAGATCGTCACCATCGCCTCGGGTTTCGCCGGCTATGACTTCTTCATGTTCGTCGTGCTGTCGCTCATCACGCGCGGCGCGCGCTTCTTTCTCGAGGCGGAACTGTTGCGCCATTTCGGCGAGCCGATCCGCGCGTTCGTCGAGAAGCGGCTGACGCTCGTCACCACCGGCTTCCTCGCCGCTATCATCGGCGGGTTCCTGATCGCCAAATATGCCTTCTGAAATGGACGCAACCGGTCGACCGATCATTGCCAAGCCGCCGCGCAACGTGTTGCACGCCGCGGCGCTCGTGCTTGTCGTCGCGCTTGCGACCATTCTCACCGCGCTCGGCTTCGAGCATCTCGGCGGCTATGTGCCCTGCCCGCTCTGCCTCGAGGAACGCTACGCCTATTATTTCGCGATTCCGGTCGCGGCGCTCGCGGTGCTGCTCGTGCGCGGGGAGAACCCGGGCGCCGCGCGCATCCTGCTCGCCGCGATTGCGCTCGCCTTTCTCGCCAATGTTGGGCTCGCCGTGTTCCATGCCGGGGTCGAATGGAAATGGTGGCCGGGCCCGACCGAATGCACCGGCGCCTTCGATTTGCAGTGGGGGCAGGGCGGTGTCGTCGATACGCCGGTGATCCGCTGCGACGAGGCCTCGTTCCGCTTCCTCGGCCTTTCCTTCGCCGGCTGGGACGCATTGGTCTCGGTCTTCCTTGCCGGCGCAGCGCTGTGGGGCGCAGCCCATAGGCGCTAAGCGGCGCCTCGCCTCACGGGACCTTCAAGCGAGAGTGATTGGCTCGCGGCGCGGGCGCGCTGCTATAGCGGATTCCGGTTCATTCGCTCGCAAAGGATGGCGCCATCATGCTCGCCCGTCGCACTCTCCTTCTTGCCGGTCTCGTCATCTCCGTTCTGCTCGGCTCACTGCCGGCGTCCGCCGCGGAGTGGAAGCCGTTCACGCAAGCCGAGTTCGCAGCGGCCCAGAAGAACGGCAAATCGATCCTCGTCGATATCTTTGCCGCCTGGTGCCCGATCTGCCGCGCGCAAAATCCCATCCTCACCCAGCTCACGCGCGAGCCGGAGTTCAAGGACCTCGTGGTGTTCAAGATCGATTTCGACACGCAAAAGGCCGAGGTGCGCGCGCTGAAGGCAACTCAGCAAAGCACGCTGATCGCGTTCAAGGGCGAGAAGGAGACGGCGCGCTCGGTCGGCGATACCAACCCCGCCTCGATCGCGGAGCTGGTGAAGAGCGCGCTCTAGCAGACTCTCCATGAGCGGAGCCGTTCGATGATCGCGACGCTCGGATTGGCCTTTCTCGCCGGCATCCTCACGGTGCTGTCGCCGTGCGTGCTGCCGCTTCTTCCCATCGTGCTCGGCACGGCGGCGAGCGAGCATAGGCTCGGTCCGATCGCGCTCGCCATCGGACTTGCGTTATCGTTCGTGGCCATCGGCCTGTTCGTGGCGACCATCGGGTTTGCCGCGGGCCTCGACACCGATTTGTTCCGCACGATCTCGGCGGTGCTTCTCATCGGCATCGGCCTTGTGCTGCTCGTGCCGAAGCTTCAGGCGGAATTCGCGCTGGCGGCGAGCCCGGTCGGCAACTTTGTCGATGAACGGCTCGGAGGCTTCGCCACGAACGGGCTGTGGGGCCAGTTCGGGCTCGGGCTTCTGCTCGGCGCGGTATGGAGTCCGTGTGTCGGGCCGACGCTCGGCGCGGCCTCGCTCCTTGCCGCCAAGGGCGAGAATCTCGGGCAAGTCGCTCTCACCATGTTCGCCTTCGGCATCGGCGCGGCCCTTCCCTTGATGGCGCTCGGCTTTATCTCGCGCGAGGCCATGATGCGCATGCGCGGGCGGCTGGTCGAGGCCGGCAAAGGCGGCAAGATGCTGCTCGGAGGCCTGCTCGTCGCGGTCGGGCTTCTCGTCGCGACCGGCCTCGACAAGCGGCTCGAAACCGTGCTGGTCGATGCCTCGCCGGCCTGGCTCACGGAGCTCACGACGAAGTTCTAGCGGAACGCATTGCGCTCAAACGGGTTTGGTATCGCGGGGGCCATGGAGGCCCAATGCCCGATACACGACCCCCGCACGCGGAGGCGCGTTCCTACTGGAACGCAACCGCCGAAGCTCCGCAATTTCCCCGGCTCAAAGGCAATGTCACCGTCGACGTGGCAATCGTCGGCGGCGGCATCGTCGGGGCCACGACCGCGCGGGCCTTGAAAGATCTCGGCATGACCGTCGCGGTGGTCGAGGCGCGCCGGGTGGGGCGCCAGGTTACCGGCAAATCCACGGCCAAGGTGACCTCGCAACACAGACTGATCTATCGCACGCTCAAGAGAAAGTTCGGCGAGAATGGCGCGCGGCTTTACGCCGAAGCGCAAGAGGCCGGGATCGGAAAGATCAGAGAACTCGTCGCGCGGTACGGGATCGATTGCGAGCTCGAGACCAAAGCTGCCTATGTCTACACCTGCGATGAGAACTACGTCCGCAACATCGAGGAAGAGGTGGAGATCGCGCGCGGATTCGGACTTCCCGCGCATTTCACGCGCGACACCGGACTTCCTTTCGAGGTGCGCGGCGCGATGCGTTTCGACGGCCAGGCGCAGTTCCATCCGACGAAATATGTGGCGGGCCTCGCCAAAACCATCCCCGGCAACGGTTGCCATGTCTTCGAATGGAGCCGGGTCATCGATTGGAGCCCGACCGAGCTCGCGACCGACGAGGGGAGAATCGCGGCAAAGCAGGTGGTGATGGCGACCAATCTCCCGCTCGGGAAGATCGGAGGCTTCTATAGCGAGGCCCATGCCCATGCCGAGCCGGTGGTCGTAGCGCCGATCGGTCGCGTGCCAGACGGCATGTATATCAGCGCCGAGCAGCCCAGCCATTCGATCCGCACGCGTAACCAGGACGGCCAAATATATGCGATCGTGGCCGGCCCGAGCTTCAAGCCGGGCGACACCGAGGAGGAGTGCAGGTCCTTCGATGAGATCGAACGGTGGCTGATCGGAAATTTCGATGCCGGTTCGATCGCCTATCGGTGGGTGAACGAGGACTACCAATCGATCGACGGCGCTCCGTTTGTGGGGTGGTCCGCCTCACGCGGAGATCGATATCTGGTCGCGACAGGCTTCGGCGCCTGGGGTCTCAGCAATGGAACGGCCGCGGGCATGATGCTGGCCGATCTCGCCGCGGGACAGGAGAACCGCTTCATCGAGGTTTTCGATGCGAGGCGGATCAAACCGGTCGCCGGCGGCGCGAAATTCGTTGCCAAGAACGCCGGCGTCGCTGCCAGTCTCCTTGGCGGTCACCTCAGGCAGAAGCCGAAGGTATTCGACGCCCTCGGGCGCGGCGAGGCTGCCGTCCTCAAGATCGAGGGTGAGAAGATCGCCGCCTTCAAAGACGAGCACGGACGGGTGCACGCAGTCTCGGCGACCTGCACTCACATGGGCTGCATCGTCGGCTGGAACGAGGTCGACCGCACCTGGGATTGTCCCTGCCACGGCTCGCGTTTCGAGTTGAATGGGGACGTCCTCGCCGGCCCGGCCATCAAACCGCTTTC
>NZ_DASRGO010000200.1:0-14455 GCF_035650995.1 Methyloceanibacter sp.
GATTGGGACCGACCTTCTCGACTTCGCTCGGCTCGATACGGATACGCGCATCGAGCGCGATCACCCCGGTTTCGTCGGCGACCAGGGGATTGATGTCGAGCTCCCGCACCGCTGGGCAATCGACCACGAGCTGCGACAGGCGCACGAGCGCGCCCGCAATCGCGTCAAGGTCGGCTGCCGGACGGTCGCGATAGCCTTCGAGTAGCTTGAAGATGCGTGTCTGGCTCATCAGGTCGCGTGCCAGCTCCGCGTCCAGCGGCGGCAGCGCGACGGCGGTATCATGGATGGCCTCGGCCGCCGTTCCGCCCGCGCCGAACAGAATCATCGGGCCGAACAGCGGGTCCTCGTAAACGCCCATCAGCAGCTCGTGGGAGTCCGATCGCGCCACCATCGGCTGAACCGTGAAGCCTTGCAGCCGCGCCTCGGGACGAAGCTCGTGCGCCCGCGCTTCCATCAGCTCGGCGACGCGAGCTGCCTCCGCCACCGACTGCAGACCGAGCCTCACGCCGCGGATGTCGGATTTGTGCGAGATGTCCTCCGACAGGATTTTGAGGGCGATCGCTGGGGATTGTTCGAGCAGCCCTCTGGCGATCTCCCCGACCTCCTTGGCGTTTGCCGCCACGCGCGTCGGCACGGTCGGGATGCCGTAGGCCGACAACACGGCCTTCGCCTCTGGCTCGGTGAGTAGCGAGCGGCCGGCTGACGCGGCGACGCGGAGGATGGCGCGGGCCGCTTCCTCGGCGACCCGCGCGCGCTCGGTCTCGCGGGGCGGCGTGCGCATCAATGCTTCCTGCGCTTTGGTATACTGCCAGAGATAGAAGAAGCCGTTGACCGCGTCGGTCGGCGACTCGTAGCTCGGAATCGACGCCGCCTGGAACATTGACCGCGCATCCTTGGCTGCCACTTCACCGAGCCAATTGGTCAGGATCGGCGGCTGCCGCTTCACCTTGGCCGACTTGGCGATGATGTCGATCACCGCGCGGGCGGCGTCGCGCGAGGAAGCGAGCGCCGTGGGGCAGTTGATGACGAGGATCGCATCGGCGTCGTTGTCGGCGAGCACGGCTTCGAGCGCGGCGGCATAGCGCGCCGGCGAAGCGTCTCCGATGATGTCGATCGGGTTTGCCCGCGACCAGTTGGGCGGCAGCACCTTGTCGAGTTTGGCGATGAGCTCCTTGCTCAGCGTGGCAAGCTTGCCGCCTGAAGTCATCAGATCGTCGACCGCAAGCACTCCGGCGCCGCCGCCATTGGTCAGGATCAGGAGCTCGTTGCCGGCGACGGGCTTGAGATCGGTCAACGTCGCCGCCGCGGCGAACAGCTCCTCGAGTTCCTGGACGCGCACCAGGCCTGCGCGTCGGAAGGCGGCGCCGACCGCGGCATCCCCGCCGGCAAGTGCACCGCTATGCGTCGAGGCCGCGCGCGCCGATTCCGCGTAGCGGCCCGACTTGATCACGATCACGGGCTTGGCGCGCGCCGCCGAGCGCGCCGCCGACATGAACTTTCGCGCCCGGGGAATCGTTTCGAGATAGAGCAGGATGGCGCTCGTCGCCATGTCGGCCGCGAGATAATCGAGCAGGTCGCCGACATCGACGTCGGCCATCTCGCCCATCGACACGACGTGGGAGAAGCCGATGCCGCGCGAATTCGCCCAGTCGATGATGCCGGTGATGAGCGCGCCCGATTGCGAGAGGAAGGCAAGCTTGCCGGGGAGGGGGCGGCTGAGACCGAAGGTCGCGTTGAGTCCGATTCCCGGCACGGCGATGCCGAGACAGTTCGGCCCGACGATGCGCAGGCAATAGGGCTTCGCGTTGGTGAGCATCGCCTGCTTCTGTTCGCGCGCGAGGCCCGCCGTAATGGCGACGACCGCGCGCGTTCCTTTCTTGCCGAGCTCCGCCACGAGTTCGGGCACGGTCTTGGGCGGCGTCGCGATCACGGCGAGGTCCGGTGCCTCGGGCAGCGCCGCGACCGAGGCGAAGCACGGCTGCCCCGCGATCTCTTTGCTGTGCGGATTGACCAGGAACACCTTGCCTTGGAACCCTGCGCCAAGGACGTTCTCGGTCAGCACGCAGCCGACCGAACCCTTCTCGGTCGAGGCGCCGATGACGGCGACTGAGCGAGGGGCGAAGGCGCGTTCGAGGTTGCGAATGGTCATCGAAACGTGGGCTCGGCTGACACGGGGCGTTTATCGGTCTAAGGCCCTAAGCCTTAATAATTGTGACAGGGCAACAGACGGTTCGCATCGAAACATTGAGCGAAATCAAGCGCCCAAAGTATTGGCGCTGAACGGGCGATTTGCCGCGAAATCAAGCAAGTGCATTTACCGTGAGGCTGCTTAAGGCAAGGCAATGACCCAAGGACAAGATGCGAGCCGCACTTCACCAGCATCGCCGCTCTCCGGCAAGCTCGCACGCGCCTTTCTCACCCCGATCAGGGCGATGCGGCTCCGCTATCTGCCGCTGCTCATGATCTATTACGCCTATGGCGCGCTCGGTCTGGTCGCCATCGCCGAGGCCTTCTGGGTCAAGGAGGCGCTCACATTTTCCCCCGCCGAGCTTGCCGCCATCGCGGTGTGGCTCACGCTCCCCTGGACCATCAAGATGGTGTTCGGCCAGCTCGCCGACTCCGTGCCCATCCTTGGTTCCCAGCGGCGCTCCTATGTGTTCATCGGGGCCTGCCTTGTCGCCTCCGGCCTGATCATTCTCGCCGGAGGCGCCGGCGGCTGGATCGCGTTCGCCAGCAAGAACGCGCTCTACGTTCTGGCGCAGCTCCTCATTGTCGTCGGCGTCGTGCTTCAGGACGTGATCGCCGATGCGATGACGACCGAGGTCGTCGCGCGGCGGAACCCCGACGGCACGCCGAAGCCTGAGACCGAAATCCAGCGTGAGCTCGGTCTCGTCCAGGTCTTGGGGCGCCTTGCGCTCTGGTCGGGCATCCTATCGGTCGCGGGCCTCTCGGGCTGGCTTGCGAAGATCTACAGCTACGAGACGGTCTTCCTGCTCGGGCTTGCGGTTCCCGCTACGTCGCTCTCGGGCGCCATGCTCGTCCGCCTGGACACGGCCGAGAGGAAGCCGGTCGATTGGCGCATTCTCGGCGGCGGTCTCCTGTTCGGTGCGGCGGTGTTGGCGATCGGGCTCGGTGGCGTGCCGCTCGGCCAGGAAATCGTCTTCCTCGTCTCCCTCACCGTCATCGCGCTCATGCTCCATCGCATCGCCGAGGATGTTGTCGACGAGGTGCACCGCAGCCGCATCTTCTATGCCGCGCTGGTGATATTTCTCTTCCGCGCGACGCCAGGCGTAGGTGAGGGCTACCGCTGGTTCACCATCGACGTGCTCGGCTTCGACGAGGCGTTCTACGGCACACTCGCCCAGATCGGTGCCGCTCTCAGTCTCGCCGGCGCGTGGCTCTTCTCCGACGTCATCACGCGGGCGCCGATCGCCAAGGTCCTGCTGTGGGTCACCATCGTCGGCACCATTCTGTCGCTGCCGAACATCGCGCTCGCGCTCCGTCTCGATCTGTGGACGGAGGAGACGCTCGGCTTCGGCGCGCGTACCATCGCGCTCGTCGACACCACGGTGGCCTCGCCCTTCGCCGAGCTGTCGATGATCCCCGCGCTCACCCTCGTCGCCATCAACGCTCCGGCGGGGAGGCGGGCGACGTGGTTTGCGCTGATGGCGTCGTGGATGAATGTCGCCCTGGTCGCCGGTCAGCTTGAGACAAAATATCTCAATCTCTTGTTCGAGGTCGGCCGCGGCTCCTATGCCAATCTCGCCGCGCTCACCATCGCTGCGGTCGCCATCGGCTTCGTCGTCCCCGTCTCGGGCATCCTCGCCTTCGGCAAGCGCGCCACATGAGGCATTCAGCCTTAAATTGGCCTCACGGCTCCGTCACTTGACCGTGATGGAAGGTGGCGGGTAGTCCTATAGAGGCCATGAGCCTGTTCCGAACCTTACTTGTTCCTTTGATTGCCCTTTCGGTGGCAATGCTGCCAGTTACAGGCGCCGAAATGCGCACGCTTGCGCCTGGTTCGTCCGTCATCGCCGCGCAATCTGAGTGCTGTCCACCAGGGCAACATTGTCCAAAGCAGGCGCAGGACGAGTGCGGCAAGTTTGGCACATGCATGCTGAAATATTCCGACTTCTCTGCGACTTTAGCGGCTTTGTCGGGCCTGCGGTACTCGCCATCGTCCTCGCAGAGGTTCACGCTTGTGGCTAAGAACATCGCCACTCAATCGAGCAATCCACCTCTACCGCCTCCGCGCGCCTAAATCCTCACCAAAGCCCGTGCCGGAATACGCGAGCGCTCGCTCGCCGCGATCCGCATGCGGCCGATGCTTTGCCTTTCGCGGCAGAGTCCCCGCCAACGAGGATTCGGAGACGCGCCATGAGCCGTCTGAACAATGTGATGATCTTGGGTGCCGGCATCGCTGCCGGTGCCGCCGGCAGCTATTGGTATGCGCATCGCCCCGAGCCGATCGCGACCCCGGCCGCCGCGGAGCAAGCCGCCGCGCCAGACAAGACGGGGCGGAAAATTCTCTATTACCGCAATCCCATGGGACTTCCCGACACCTCGCCCGTGCCGAAGAAGGACTCCATGGGCATGGACTATATCCCTGTCTACGCCGACGAGGCCGACGATCCGAACACGGTCAAGGTAAGTCTCGACAAGATCCAGCGCATCGGCGTGACGACGGAAAAGGTCGAAGTTCGCGCCATCTCCCGCGCTGTACGCGGCATCGGCACCGTGCAGCACGACGAATCCCTGCTCACCATCGTGACGGTCCGCTCGGACGGTTACATCGAGCAGCTCTTCGTCAATAAGACCGGGCAGCACGTCGAGAAGGGCGAGCCGCTGTTCCGCTTCTACAGCCCGCAAATCCAGTTGGCCCAGGCCGACCTCCTGGTTGCCGTGCGTGCGCGCGGACGGGAACAGGGAGTGGCAGTCGGCGATCTCGATGGCGCCATGCAGAAGCTGCGCAATCTCGATGTCCCGGACGCCCGCATAGAAGAGGTGCGCAAGACCATGACCAATCCGCGCACGCTTGACTGGGCGTCGCCTGCGACGGGCGACATCGTCGAGAAGAACGTCATCGAAGGTCAACGCGTGGCTGCGGGCGACGAACTGTTCCGCATCGCCGACCATTCCAAAGTCTGGGTCGTGGCCGAAGTCGCAGAGGCCGACATCGCTGAGGTCAAGGTCGGCACGCGGGCCACTGTGACGCTGAGGGCTTTTCCGGCGGCGCCGCATGAGGGCGTGGTCACTTTCATCTATCCCGAGATGATGAAGCCCGAGACGCGTACCGTTTCGGTTCGCATCGAGCTGGACAATCCCGACGGGCAACTGAAGCCCGGCATGTATGCCGACGTGGTCTTCCATACCGGAGCTGACGGTGGTCCTGTCGCTTCCGTTTCCGACAGCGCCGTCATCGACAGCGGCACGCGGCAAGTCGTGCTCGTCGCCAAGGGCGAGGGCCGCTTCGAGCCGCGTGCGGTGAAACTCGGTCGCCGCGGAGAGGGCTATGCGGAAATCACCGATGGCCTCAAGCCCGGCGAGGAGGTCGTCACCTCCGCCAACTTCCTCATCGACGCCGAAAGCAATCTCAAGGCCGCGTTGCAGAGCTTCGGCCAACAGGAGGCGTCGCAATGATCGCTGCGCTCATCCGCTGGTCCGCCCGCAACGTCTTCCTCGTTGGCATCGCCACTGTCTTTGTCACGCTCGCCGGAATCTACGCCGTCACCAAAGTGCCGCTCGACGCCATCCCAGACCTCTCGGACGTGCAAGTCATCGTGTACACCGAGTATCCTGGCCAGGCGCCGCAGGTCGTCGAAGACCAGGTCACCTATCCGCTAAGCACCGCGATGCTGACCGTGCCGCGGTCGAAAGTGGTGCGCGGCTTCTCCTTTTTCGGCGTCTCTTTCGTCTACGTGATCTTCGAGGACGGCACTGACATATATTGGGCGCGCTCGCGCGTTCTCGAATATCTGAGCGCCGCTTCGAAGCGGCTGCCCGCCGGCGTCACGCCTACCCTCGGACCGGACGCAACCGGCGTCGGTTGGGTCTATCAATATGTCGTGCGCGGCGCGCAGAAGAATCTCGCCGAGCTCCGCACCGTCCAGGACTGGTATATCCGCTTCGGGCTTGCCAAAGCCGAAGGCGTGGCGGAGGTGGCCAGCGTCGGGGGGTTCGTCAAGCAGTACAGTGTCGTGGTCGATCCGCGCCGGCTTCAGGCCCTCGGCATTCCGCTGTCGCGCGTTCGCGATGTCATCCGCGCGAGCAACATGGATGTCGGCGGTCGCACGGTCGAAGTCTCGGAGACCGAATTCGCAATCCGCGGTCGCGGCTATATCAAGTCTCCTCAGGATCTCGAGCAGATCGTGGTGAAGAACGACGCCGGCGTGCCGGTGCTGCTCAAGGACGTTGCGCGCGTCGAGCTTGCGCCCGACGAACGGCGCGGCATCACCGAGATGAACGGCGAAGGGGAGGTGGTCTCCGGCATCGCGCTCCAACGTTTCGGCGAGAATGCGCTCTCGGTCATCCAGCACGTGAAGGACCGGCTGACGGAGATCGCGCCGAGCCTTCCCAAGGGCGTGAGCATCGAAGCGGTCTACGACCGTTCCGATCTGATCAATCGCGCCATCGATACGCTGAAGCGCACGTTGATTGAGGAAAGCGCAATCGTCGCCCTCGTGTGCATCATTTTCCTGTTGCACGCCCGCAGTGCGCTCGTCGCCATCATCACCCTGCCGCTCGGCGTCTTGATTGCCTATTTCTGCATGTGGCTCTTAGGCTTGAGCTCCAACATTATGAGCCTTGGCGGCATCGCCATTGCCATCGGCGCCATGGTCGACGCCGCCATCGTCATGATCGAGAATGCGCACAAGCGTCTGGAGCGCGCGCCTGCGGGAAAGCCGCGTAGCGAGGTGTTGATCGAGGCCGCGATCGAGGTCGGTCCCGCGCTCTTCTTCAGCCTGCTCATTATCACTGTCTCCTTCCTGCCGATCTTCACCCTGGAAGCGCAGGAGGGGCGGCTGTTCAAGCCGCTCGCCTACACCAAGACCTTCGCCATGGCGGCCGGCGCGCTGCTCTCGGTTCTGGTCGTGCCGGCCCTGATGACGATCTTCGTGCGCGGCCGCATCATGCCCGAGCACAAGAATCCGGTGAACCGCTTTCTGATCGCGATCTATCGCCCGGTGATCAGGCTCGCCCTCAAGTTCAAGGGCGTGACGATCGTCCTCGCTTTGATCGTGCTCGCCTTGAGTCTCTGGCCGGCGTCGAAGCTTGGCAGTGAGTTCATGCCGACGCTGAACGAAGGCACGCTCTTCTATATGCCCGTAACCCTGCCGGGGATTTCCGTCACCAAGGCTGCCGAGTTGCTGCAGACGCAAGACAAGATCATCAAGTCGTTTCCCGAAGTGGCGTCGGTGTGGGGCAAGGCGGGACGTGCCGCGACAGCCACCGACCCCGCGCCGACGGAGATGGTCGAAACGGTGATCAACCTCAAGCCTGAGGATCAATGGCGCCCCGGCATGACGACCGACAAGCTGATCGCCGAGATGGACAAATCGCTGCAATTTCCCGGCGTGTCCAATGCCTGGACCATGCCGATCAAGGCGCGCATCGACATGCTCTCGACGGGCATCCGCACTCCGGTTGGGGTCAAGGTTTTCGGGAAGGACCTTGAGACGATCGACAAGGTCGCCCGCGCGATCGAAGCCGTTCTCCGCAAGGTGCCGGGAACTTCGAGCGCGTTTGCCGAGCGAACGATCGGCGGCTACTACCTGAACGTCGACCCCGATCGCCCGCAGCTCGCGCGCTACGGGCTGATGGTCGGCGACGTGCAGGACGTGATCGCCATGGCGCTCGGCGCCGAGCCGGTAACGACGACCGTCGAGGGCCGAGAGCGCTACACCGTCAGCATTCGCTACCCGCGCGACTATCGCAGCAATCCCGAGGCTATCGCCGAGCAAGTCCTTATCCCACTGCCGAATGGCGGCACCGTGCCACTCGGAGAGGTCGCCAAGGTCAGTCTGGCACAGGGTCCGTCGAGCATTCGCACCGAGAATGCGCAACTCGCCACGTATATCTATGTCGATGTGCGCGATCGCGATATCGGCGGCTACGTCGCCGAAGCGAAAAAGGCGGTCGCGGCAGGTGTCGAGTTTCCTCCCGGCTCTTACGCCACGTGGAGCGGACAGTTCGAGTATCTCGAGCGCGCCGAGGCGCGCCTCAAGATCGTTGTTCCCGTCACCTTGCTCATAATCTTCGTGCTGCTCTTCCTGAACTTCCGGCGCATCACCGAGACTCTCATCGTCATGCTCTCGGTGCCCTTCGCGCTCGTGGGCGGCTTGTGGCTGATGTGGTGGCTCGGATTCAACCTCTCCGTCGCCGTCGCCGTCGGCTTCATCGCGCTCGCAGGTGTCGCGGCCGAGACCGGCGTGGTCATGCTGATCTATCTCGACAATGCGCTGACCGAGCTGAGGCAGCAACGCGAAGACGAGGGGCGAGCATTCACCCGCGGCGATCTCTACGATGCGATCATGTCGGGCGCGGTCGAGCGCGTGCGGCCGAAGATGATGACGGTGGCCGCCATCATGGCCGGCCTCCTGCCGATCATGTGGGCGCACGGCACCGGCGCCGAGGTGATGCAGCGCATCGCCGTTCCGATGATCGGGGGCATGGTCTCGTCGACGCTTCTCACCCTGATCGTGATCCCTTCGATCTACGCGGTCGCAAAAGGCTTCTCCTTCCGCGTTAAGTCTTCGCGAGTGGCCCCGGTTTCGCCGACCTCATGACGAGAGGCCGGGACCGCGCTCGTCGCGCAATCCCGGCCTCTCGCATCGATCTACAGCGTGTGCTTCGCGCTACTTCATGTCGGCGACGGTCGCTTCGTCGGCCTGAACCTGTCCTGCCTTGCACGCCGTCTTGAACTCGCCTTTGTCGACCTTACCGTCCTTGTTGGCGTCGACAATCGTGAAGTTCAAGACGACGGGTACGGTTGCGCCGCCGGCGATGGCGTCGCCGTGCGGAGAGGCGAGCTTCCACGCCGCTGCGCACTTCTCCTTGGGGACGACGACATTGGCAGCGAGTGCGACGCTTGCGGCGCAGCTCACCCCGGCAAGCACCATCATATATGTCAGTGTGGAACGGTTCATTCTCGGGCCTCCTTGGGTCAAGGGAACCGGTCCGGGCGCACTCCGCACGCCAGGAAAGGGCACAGCCGCGCCATGACCGGCAATGGACCAGAAGTATGCCCGGCAAATAGGCAACGCAAGGCGACATGTTTGCGTTGGAGAGCCGTTTCCCAGAAACCTTAAGCTTAATGTGACCGGGACGGCCGCGCCGACCAGGACACCTCGACGGAGGCGAGAGGGTGCAGCGCGAAGGCTGCACCCTCGAAACCCCGGGCGGCGATGCCTGGATCGCGAAAAGCCGCCGCTCACGGGAAGGAGACGAATTAAGAGCTACGTCTTCGGCGGCGAGATCACCCAGCAAAGCCTTCCGGGCGACCTCGTGAGGCATCACCCCGGAAAGGAGCCTCTAGGTTAGTGCCTTGCCGCCATGGCCGTCTCTGATCACTCTCCCAATAGTGGTCGGGAAAATTTGGCAATCGTATTGCCAGGCTTGCCATTGCCTTTGCGCCGGGCCCGGCGTTTGACAAGGACATGGCGCGTCGCGGCAAAGGCTTGTCGCCGAAGACCGATAGGCCGCGGGGGAGAGACGAAAGACCGGGGATGTTCTAAGAAAAGAAGCGTGCCGTGCCTTTATGCTGGCGCCATGTCCGCACCCGCGACCGCGGAGAATTTGGCGCCATGGAGACTTCGAGTCGTGCTGCAGAAGCTTTGGTATGACCGGCCGGTCCGAACGCAACTTCTCGTGGCGGTCGGGACGATCAATCTTCTTGCCATGATCGTCGCGGGGGTCGTGTCCATTCTTAATACGCGCACCGCAACCAGGGTCGAGATCGAGGCCTCTCTCGAGGTCGCCCAGCGTTTCGTCGAAGCCACCATCAAAGACCTGAGCGCTCAGGGAAAGATCGACCAGCTCAACGAGCAACTGCCGCTCGAGCTCAAGCATCTGCGTCATGTGCGGATCATGTTCATGGATGAGATCGGCCAGCTCACCTTCATCTCGCCATGGTCGGTACAAGGGGAGGGGGCAGGGGTCGAGCCTTACGTGCCCTCATGGTTTGCCCGCCTGGTGAGGCCGCAACTCGTGGGCAGAGCCGTGCGCGTCGTCACCGTCGAGGGTGCAAGTCCCATCGTGATCGTGGGCGAGCCCGCCGACGAGATCGCCGAGGCTTGGCATGACTTTTCCTCTCTCGCCATCGTTCTCGTCTCGGTCAATGTCGCCGTGCTCGCCGTTCTCTATGTTGTGCTCGGCCGCATGCTCGGTCCCCTCGCTTCACTTTCCAAGGGAATGCTCAATCTCGAGGACGGTCACTACGGGACCCGACTCGCCAAGCCCAGGGTCAAAGAGCTTGCCGTTATCACCGACCGCTTCAACATGTTGGCAGGCGCGCTAGACACCGCCCGCGAGGAGAACGGTCGCCTCTATCGCCAGCTCATCACCGTCCAGGAGGAGGAGCGTCGCGCCGTCGCGAACGAGCTGCACGACGAGGCCGGCCCCTGCCTGTTCGGGATCACCGCCAACGCATCGTCGATTCAAACTCTGGCCGATCAGCTCCGCGACAATCGCAGCACGGAGATCTCGCGGCGGGTCGGCGAGATTCTTTCGATCGCCGAGCGCCTCAAGCTGCTGAACCGCGCGCTGCTGAAGAAGCTGAGACCTGGTCCCTTGGGCCGCGTCAAGCTTGCCGATCTTCTCGACGAGTTGAGCGTTGGCTTCGAGCGGCGGCATCCCGGAACGCATGTGGTGACGTCATTCGGCAACCTCGCCGACTCCTATGGCGAGGCGGTCGATCTGACGCTTTACCGCTGCATCCAAGAAGGCATCACCAACGCCATTCGTCACGGGAAGGCGGAGCACATCACCGTCGACTTGGCCGAGGAGCCGCCCGCGCGCAAGTCCGGAAAACGGTCTCTAGCCAAGCTCTGTCTCTGCATTGGCGATGACGGCAAGGGCATCGCTCCCGCGACTCCCAAAGGCTTCGGCCTCTCGACCATGGCCGAGCGCGTGCGCTCGCTCGGCGGGTCGTGCACGATCGACAGCGCACCAGCGAAGGGGACTATGATTCGCGTCGAGATTCCGGTGCAGCGGACAAGATCACACAAGCCAAGAGTGCCAGAGCTGGTTGGAGAGGCGTCATGACCCGCGTTCTCGTCATCGACGATCATCCGATCGTGCTGCAAGGCTGCCGCCAGCTGCTCGAGGACGCGGGCGTCGAGCAGATCATTCAGGCGCAGAGTCTAGCCGACGGCTTCCGCCTCTACCGCACGCAGAAGCCTGACGTGATTATCGTCGACCTCGCTATGCGCACGGGCGCGCTCGGCGGCCTTTCCTTCATCAGGAGGCTGCGTCTGCACGACAGCAAGACCCCGATCCTCGTCTTCACTATGCACTCCGATCCCGTGATCGTGAGCCGCGCCCTCGAGGTCGGCGCGACCGGCTATGTGCTCAAGGATGCCTCGCCCGACGAGATGGTGAAGGCCTTCCAGAGGGTGAGGGAGAACAGACCTTATCTCAGCCATGACCTCGCCTCCGAGGTCGCGTTTATGGAGGCGAGGGGCACGACCAATCCCTTGCGTCGCATGACGGTGCGCGAACTGCAAACGCTCGCTCTCGTCGCCGAAGGCAAGCCCTACGGCGTCATCGCCGAGCATCTGCATGTAAGCTACAAGACGGTCGCCAACACCTGCACGCAGTTGAAGGCGAAGCTCGGCGTGCGCACGCTTCCCGAATTGATGCGCATCGCCATCCAGCATCTGCCCACAGCGAGTGTCAAGACGCCCCGCGAGTGGTAGCGAACCATCAATCGCATCGATGACGTGAAGCCATCCGCGCGGCCGGGGCGATTCGACGCCGCCGGGTCTTTCTCGGAGTTAACAGCGCGGATGAACCGGAAGGTGCGCCGCACACAAATGGCGAAAGATTTTACTTGACATCACAGTCTGGCGGCAACCGCTTCTTGATGCAGTGCAACAAGCGCCATCTGGTGTTTGGCACATTTTCTTGCCGCGAGCACTTTTCACTTGCAAACCCATTACATTTGGCAATTATGAGCGTGCAGCGTAGCAAGGGGTGGGATGCTGACCTCCATCGACCAAATCGATATCGACAGCGTCAAGCTCCAAGTGAGTTGCAATTCCTCGTGAGGTGTCACCGCGTGATGTGTTCATCGGAGGACCCGCCGCTAGGAGCGGGCGCGAGGCGGACTTTTTTGCTTCGACGCTTTCGGGACACCCTCCCATATCCACAGTGACAACTACAAAATGCAAGGGCTCGGTGCTCCTCGGCATGCGCGCCTCGGGAGAAACGTACCCCCTGCAAAATTTAAGAAGCTCAGCTTTCGTTCGGTGAACTGAGTAGCTAGGGAGAGGAGAAAGACATGAAAATGAAGTTTGGTGTTCTGGCTGGCGGCATCGTCGCGGTGACGATGGGTCTGTCTGGCCAGGCGATGGCAGGCTCCGATGAGGAGCAACTTGCCAGAATGAAGGATCCCGACCAGTGGCCTGCGCCTGGTCGTGATTTTGGGTTGACCCGTCATAGCGCCCTCGCTGACATCAATACGAAGAATGTCAGCAAGTTGCAGATGATTTGGCTCCAAGGCACCAACGCCCTTCGTGGCCATGAGGGTCAGCCCCTCGTGATCAAGGACGTTGGCGGCAAGACCGTGCTGTTCATGGTCTCCGGCTGCCCGGCCATGTCCAACTGCAACGTCGTTCAGGCTCTCGATCTGACCGATCCCGATCATCCGAAGCAGATTTGGAACTACGTGAAGAAGACCGATCGTGACGAGTCCGCTGTTCCGCGGGCATGCTGCGACACGGTCAATCGCGGCGGTTCCTATGCCGACGGCAAGTTCGTCTACGGCACCCTCGACGGCTTCGTGATCGCTCTTGACGGCCAGACCGGTAAGGAAGTCTGGGTCGTGAAGCATGCTTACCCCGAGCATGGCGAGACCATCACCCCCGCTCCATTGATTGCTGACGACAAGGTGATCATCGGCTTCGGTGGCGACGAGTTCGCCGCTCGCGGCCGCGTCGTGGCTTACAACCTCAAGGACGGCTCCGTTGCGTGGACCTGCCACTCGACGGGCTCCGACAAGGACGTTTGCCTGACGGCTGACACCAACAAAGCGCATCCTGAGTACGGCACGGCCGGTTCCGACCTGGGTATCAAGACCTTCCCGGGCGAGGACTACAAGATCGGCGGTGGCGCGGCTTGGGGTTGGTACAGCTACGATCCGGACCTGAAGCTGGTCTACTACTCGACGGGTAACCCCGGCCTGTGGAGCCCGGCCTATCGCTGCCCGGACAAGAGCCATGAGGAGTGCAACGCCGGCCAGTTCGACAACAAGTGGTCGATGACGATCTTCGCCCGCAAGGTCGACACCGGTGAGGCAGTCTTCGCCTATCAGATGACCCCGTTTGATCAGTGGGACTATGACGGCATCAACGAGAACATGCTCACTGACATGGACATCGATGGGAAGAAGGTGAAAGCCCTGACCCACTTCGATCGTAACGGCTTTGCCTATGTGCTCGATCGCACCGACGGCACGCTCCTCCGCGCCACGAAATACGTGACGGTGGACTGGGCCGAGAAGATCGACATGAAGACTGGCCGTCCGGTCAAGGTCCGCGACCATTCCCCGCTTGAGGTTGGCCGCAATGTGGAAGCTTGCCCGTCTGCCATGGGCGGCAAGGACCAGCAGCCTGGTGCTGTCGATCCCAAGGAGCCGAACATCTTCTACATGCCCACCAACAACTGGTGCATGGAGCTCGAGCCGCAGGAGCGCACGCACACGAACCAGGGCACGGTCTACGTGTTCGCGAACGTGTACATGTATCCTGAGAAGCCGGGCACGACCGGAAAGATCAAGAAGTACGATGTTCTTTCCGGCAAGACCGTTTGGGAGATCCCGGATCCGTATCCGAACTGGGGCGGCACCATGGTTACCGACGGCGGCCTGATGTTCTATGGCTCGCTCGGTGGTGACTTCCGCGCTGTCGACCGCAGCTCCGGCAAGATCCTGTGGAGCCGCAAGCTCGGTTCCGGCATCATCGGCAACCCGATCGCCTACAAGGTGGGCGGCAAAGAGTACGTCGGTGTCTACTCGGGCATCGGCGGCTGGATCGGTCTGCCTGTGACCGCCGGTCTCGATCTCGAGGACAAGTTCGGCGCTATCGGCGCTACCGCGATGACGAAGGCCGCTGGCCTCCAGTTCATCCCGCAGGGCGGCGAGCTGAACGTGTTCCGCGTCATGGAGTAATCCTGACCTTACAGGAAGATTAAAAGGCGCCCGGTACCCTTGTGGTACCGGGCGCTTTCGTCTTATCTA
>NZ_DASRGO010000201.1:0-17988 GCF_035650995.1 Methyloceanibacter sp.
ACGCGAACAACCTGCTCGACCACGACATCGGCGGACCCGAGCTTCAGAGGCTGGGTGGCCACAGCCTTCTCGTGGTGGCCGAAGCAGCCACCAAGCGCAACGGTGGCGGCCACGATCGTGGCGACGATGATAACGCCCTTCAAACCCTGCATGGTCTTCTCTCCTTTGGTTAACCGGCAGTAGCCGTCTTTGCATGTACCGGTGTGACGTATTCAGATCAAGAACGGACTGAAGTCGCCGGACCGTTTTGTCGGTCATTGATGCCGAAATGCCACGCCGAATCTCAACCTCCAGCCCCCTCACGCTATCCTCGCCGAAAGGGCCGATCAAGCATGGTTAATGCGCTGAAGGGCCTTGCTTAATAAAGGGTTAGCGAGTGTTGCAAATCGGCCTCAGATGGGGGCCTTCCCGGAGCTAGTTGACGAGCGGGGACCAGGCCGGATCGGAGCCGAAAGCAGGGGTGGCGACCTGGCGCTCGTTATAGCCGGTAAGGTCGATCGTATAGAGCTTGGGACCGCCCGTGGCGCCGGGCGATTCCCTGAAAAACATCAGCACCCGTCCGTTAGGGGCCCAGGTGGGGCCTTCGTTATGAAAACCCTCCGTGAGGATGCGCTCGCCCGAGCCGTCGGGCTTCATCACCCCGATCAGGAACTCTCCGTTGAGACGCTTGGTGAAGGCGATGAGATCGCCGCGTGGCGACCACACCGGCGTCGAGTAAGCTCCCTCGCCCCGGCTGATGCGGTGCTGGTTCTTGCCGTCGGCATCCATCACGTAGATCTGCTGCGAGCCCTCGCGGTCGCTCTCGAACACGATTTGCTGGGCGTCGGGCGAGTAGCACGGAGCCGTGTCGATGGCGTCGGTGTTGGTGAGCTGAAAGGTGCGGCGGCTGCGCAAGTCCATGGCGTAGAGGTTGGCGTTGCCTCCTTGCTCGAGGCTCATGACGATGCGCTGGCCGTCGGGCGAGAAGCGCGGCGCGAAGGTCATGCCGGGGAAGGAGCCCACGATCTCCTTCTGCCCCGTCTCGATATTGAGGAGATAGACCTTGGGCGTCTCGCCCTCGTAGGACATATAAGTGATCTCCTGCGTCGAGGGGCTGAAGCGCGGGGTCAGAACCAGGTTCTGTCCGGTGGTAAGCAACCGCACGTTGAACCCGTCCTGATCCATGATGGCGAGCCGTTTGACGCGCTTGTCCTTGGGGCCGGATTCGTCGACGAACACGATGCGCGTATCGAAATAGCCCTTCTCGCCGGTGATCCGCTCGTAGATCGAATCGGCGATGATATGGCCGATGCGGCGTGCGTCTTTGGGCCTGGCGAAGAACTGCTCGCCGGCGAGTTGCTTGCCGGAATAGACGTCCCACAGCCTGAACTCGGCCTTGAGCCTCCCGTCGGCACTGCCGATGCGGCCGACGACGAGGGCTTGCGCGTTGAGCACCCGCCAATCGTCGAAATTGGGAACGGCATCGGGCGATACCGACTTGGCGATGAAGGCGGCCCGATCGATCGGCGCGAACAGTCCGGAGTTGCGGAGGTCGTTCGCCACCACGTCCGCAATTTCTCGCACTGTCTCCGGATCGACCGACCCGTCGCCGGCGAAGTCCGGGATGGCGATGGGCAGCGCCTGGATCTTGCCCTGGGTGATGTCGAGTTCAACCACTGCGTGAGCGGGGACCGCGGCGAACAGGGCGAACAGGATAGCGGCGAGGAGGCTGAACACCGCGACGCCGGCGAGAAGCCGGCGCGCTGGCAGCCCGTCTGCGAGAACCGATGCTTGGAGAGGCGAAGGCATGTGATTCGGTGCCGCTGTTAGCCGCTGCGATACATGTCGCTTGGGTCGAAATTGAGGATCATGTCGCGCCAAAGCGCATATTTCTCGCTCGGGAGCTCGTAGGGCTGGCACTGGTAGACAGCCCGGACCGCGCTGTCGGCGGCGGCCTGAAAGAAGGGCGAGGGATCGCTGTTGGCGATGGTCGGGTAGCCAACCAGGGTGCCGTCCTCGTTGAGCTTGAGACGGAGCTTGATCACGATCTTGTCGGCGCCGAGCCCGCCGGGAGGCGGCGTCCAACAGTTGGCGATGCGGGCCCTGAGCGCATCGATCTCGTTCACCGACATGGTCATCTCAGTGCCGTTCGACTGGCCCTTCACCTTCTTGGGCGGAGCGTCGTCCGGCACTACCGGCTTAGGGTCGTCGGCCGCATCGGGGACCTTGTTGAGCAGTGCGGCGATGCGGTCGGGATTGAATTCATTCTTCTTGGGAACGGGCTTGGGCTTGGGTTTCGCCTCGGCCGCCTTCTTGTCCTTGGCGTCGGGCTTCTTCGCCTCGGCCTTGGCCTCGGGCTTCGCCTTCTCCTCCTTGGGCTTGTCGGGCTTGGCATCGGCGAGCGAAGCGGCGTCTTCGGGCGGCTTGGGAGCGGCCTCCTTTGCCGCCTCGGGCTTGGGCTCGTTCGGCTTGCCTGCGAGTGCCGCATCGTCCTTGGCGTCCTTGTCTCCGGCCTTGAGTTTGGTGACGTCGGACGGCGCCGCGGCGAGATCGATCGGAATCGCGAGCGGCGACCGATCGACCTTGGCCGAGGAGAAGGCGACGAGCGCGAAGAGCAGGATCGCCGCATGCAGCGCCGCCGAAATGAATGTGCTCTTCCCCATGATCCCCGTCGCGCGATCCTATTATGGCTGATTTGGGGCAACCGGCTCGGTGACCAGCGTCACGGGAATGCCCGCGGCCTTGATCCTCGCGAGCACCTTGGCGACAGCGCCGTATTGGGCGCGATCGTCGCCCCTGACCTCGACCCGGTCCCCCGCGCCTGACGCCCTGATAGCAGTGAGTTTGGGCACAAGTTCGTCAAACGAGATCTCGGTGTTCTGGAGGAACACCTTGCCCGCGGGATCGACGGTGAGCGCGAGAGCCTGCTTCTGCTCCTCGATCGGGCCCGCCTCGGTCTTGGGCAGATCGACCTTGGGCAGGTCGGGCTGCGGCTCCATGTTGAGCCCGACCGTCAGCATCGGCGCCGTCACCATGAAGATGATGAGCAGCACGAGCATCACGTCCACCATCGGCGTGACGTTGATTTCGGCCATCGGCTGCGACGAGCGCCGCCGCGCCCTCCGGCTGCCGAGCGCGCCACCTGGTTGCAAGCCTGCTCCCATTTTCGGTCCTCAGCTCGTCTTGTCGATCTGACGCGACAGGATCGCCGCGAACTCGTCGGCAAAGCCTTCGAGACGGGCGGCGAAGCGCGCCACTTCGCTGTTGAACTTGTTGTAGAAGATCACCGCTGGGATGGCGGCGAGCAGGCCGAGCGCGGTGGCGAACAGGGCCTCGGCGATGCCCGGCGCAACCACGGCGAGGCTCGTGTTCTTGCTGACCGCGATCGCTTGAAAGCTCGTCATGATGCCCCACACCGTGCCGAACAGCCCGACGAAGGGCGCCGTCGAGCCGACCGTCGCGAGGAACGTCAGCCGCCGTTCGAGGCGCTCGACCTCGCGCGAGATGGTCACATCCATGACCTTCTCCACCCTGAGCTGGACGCCCGGCATGGGCTTCATCAGGCGCTCGCTCCCTTCGGGCTCCGTGCTCCGCTTGAACTCGCGCATCGCGGCAACAAACAGGGCGGGCATGCCGGTATTCCTGCGCGTCGACAAGGCTTGGTACAGTTCGAGCAGCGACTGGCCCGACCAGAACACCTGCTCGAACTTGTCGGTCTCTTTGCGCGTCTTGGCGTAGAGGAACAGCTTCTCGAAGATGATCGCCCAACTCCAGATCGAGGCGAGCAGAAGCCCGATGATCACGAGCTTGACGACGATGTGCGCGTTCTTGAAGAGCTCGAAGATCGAGAGATCGACTGCGACATCGGGGGTCATCGGGGCCTCGCGGCAGGCATGAGTTCCAAGGGTTCCGGCCTCGGGCCTCAAGACCCGGGGCTAGCGGCGCGCCCGTCGGTCATGACGCGCGGGCGCATTTCGACAGTCACCGGAGACCGCCTCCCCTCGCGAAGCGCGAGCTTTCGCGAGCGAATGTGACTAAACTTGGGTCGATTTACCCTAACCCCGTGACGGCCGTTGCGGCGCTCCGGCTCGGCTTTTCCGCCATTCGCTACGTTTCACGCGCTTGGTTAACGAATCGTTGAAGCGCATTCCGCACAAGCGCGCCCAAACGCTGCGGCTTGCCCGAGCGGCCGACCAAAACCACGGTGACGAGCGCGCTCACGATCTTGACCCCGTCGCGCATGACGTCCTGGCGGAGCTTGAGCGAGGCGCTGCCGGTCTCCGCGCAGGTGGTGATCACTTCGAGCAGATCGTCCATGCGTCCGGGCTTGAAATAGTCGATCTCGACATGGCGCACGACGAAGATCGATGGCTCGCCCGCTTGCGGGTTGGCGAGGCTGTTCGCGTCGATGCCGAGCAGCCTGATGAAATCGGATCGGCCGCGCTCGCAGAACTTGAGGAAGTTCGCGTGATAGACCACGCCGCCGCAATCGGTGTCCTCGAAATAGACCCGCACCGGCAGGACGTGCCTGTCGCCTTCGATGCGCCCAGCGATGTCCGGCCATTTCGCCTTCGAGACTTTGCTCATCGGCGCAGGCACAACATCTGCTCGAGGCAGGACGCTAATCCCCTCCCCTTTTGTGGGGGAGAGTTAGGGAGGGGGCTCGAACGCAAAAACTCGATGAGATGTTCACCCCCCTCCGCGCGCCAAAGCCGCGCGTGCTCCCCCACAAGGGGGGAGCGGGCGTCAACCGCGCCTGCCTTATGTGTGCTGCCGATCATCATTCGTCGGAGCCGTTGAACAGGGGGAACTGGGTGGTCGGCTGCGCAGGCACATCGAGACCGAGATGGGCAAAGGCTTGGCCCGTGAGCACGCGGCCGCGCGGGGTGCGCGCGATGAAGCCCTGCTGCAAGAGGTAAGGCTCGATGATCTCCTCGATCGCGTCGCGCGGCTCGGAGAGTCCGGCGGCGATGGTCTCGATGCCAACCGGTCCGCCGCCGTAATTCGTGGCGATCAGCCGCAAATAGCGATGGTCGAGCGCATCGAGCCCGCGTCCGTCGACCTCGAGCTGCGACAGGGCCTTGTCGGCGATCTTGGCGTCGACGGCGCCGGCACCTGCGACCGAGGCGAAGTCGCGCACGCGGCGGAGCAGCCTGCCCGCCACGCGCGGCGTGCCGCGAGCGCGGCGGGCGATCTCGTGCGCGCCTTCGCTCGTGAGCGGGAGCCCGAGCAGACGCGCGCCGCGCCGCACGATCTCCTCAAGTTCTTCGACCCCATAAAATTCGAGCCTGATCGGGATGCCGAAACGCTCGCGAAGCGGCGTCGTCAGCAACCCGGTGCGCGTCGTCGCCCCGATCAGAGTGAAGCGAGATAAGTCGATACGGACCGAGCGCGCCGCAGGCCCCTCGCCGATGATGAGGTCGAGCTGGAAGTCCTCCATCGCCGGATAGAGGATTTCCTCGACCGCGGGGTTCAACCGGTGAATCTCGTCGATGAACAGGACATCGCGGTCCTCGAGATTGGTGAGGAGCGCGGCGAGATCTCCCGCCTTGGCGATGACGGGGCCAGAGGTCGCGCGAAAATTGACGCCGAGCTCGCGCGCGACGATCTGCGCCAGCGTCGTCTTGCCGAGACCAGGGGGCCCCGCGAACAGCACGTGGTCGAGCGCCTCGCGCCTCCCCCGCGCCGCGTCGATGAAGACTTTGAGGTTGGAACAGACTTTCGCCTGGCCGATGAATTCTGAGAGCGTCTGCGGCCTGAGCGAGGTCTCGCCCAGATCCTCGTCGCGCTTCGCTGCCTGCAGCATCCTCTCGCTCATTGGGCGAGCTCCTTAAGCCCAAGCCGGATCAGCTCCTCGGTGCGCGCCTCGCGTCCCGCCTTGCCGATCGCGGCCGAGACTGCGGCCGCCGCCTCGCCATGGGCGTAGCCAAGATTGGTGAGCGCCGAAACGGCGTCGCGCGCGGCAAGCCCATCCGGGAGCACCGCAATAGGTGCAAGTCCGCCTGCGGGTCTGATGGCCGGCGCCAGAGACGGCATCTTGTCCTTGAGCTCCGCGACGATGCGCGCGGCGACCTTGGGACCCACGCCGGGCGCGCGCGCGACGTGCCCCTTGTCCTGGAGAGCCACTGCATTGGCGAGCTCATCGGCCGACAGCGTGCCGATCACGGCGAGCGCGATCTTGGCGCCGACCCCTTGCACCGTCTGCAGCGCCCGGAACCAGGCGCGCTCGTGCTCGGAGGCAAAGCCGTAGAGCCTGATCTCGTCCTCGCGCACATGCGTGTCGATGGCAAGCGAGACCGTTTCGCCGGCCGGCGGAAGGCTCGCGATGGTCCGCGCGCCGAGCGTCACCTCATAACCCACGCCGCCGACATCGACGATCACCGCGTTGAGCGAGACGCTATCGAGCCTGCCGGTGAGCTTGCCGATCATGGCAGCGCCCTCACTCGTGCCACCGCGACTCTCGCCTCGATCTCGGCCCAGTTCCGCGAATGGGCATGGGTAATGGCGATGGCGAGCGCATCCGCAGCGTCGGCGCTATCGGGGGCGGCGCGCGGCAGCAGGCACTTCACCATGGCGCGGATTTGGCCCTTGTCGCCGTGGCCGGCGCCGACCACCGTCTTCTTCACCGCATTCGGTGCGTATTCGGCGATCGAAAGTCCGAGCAGCGCCGGCGCGAGCATGGCGATGCCGCGCGCCTGGCCGAGCTTGAGCGTGGCCGAGGCATCGCGATTGACGAAGGTCTGCTCGATCGCGGCTTCGCGGGGGGAGAGCCTGGCCAGCACCTCCGAGAGGCCGTCGAACAGCTGCCGCAGCCGCTCGCCGAGAGAGGCGCCGTCGTCCGACACGACCGAGCCGCAGGCCACGAACATGAGCCTCGCCCCGTCGCTATCGATCACGCCCCAGCCCGTGCGCCTTAGGCCCGGATCGATGCCAATGATGCGAATCGCTTTGCCGCTCATGCCTTGGGTGTAGCACGAGAGGCCGCGCGCTTCGATGCAAGCGGGAGCCCCCAACACCGCCTTGTGAAGCCCCTGCCCCGGGTCCGAACGGCCGATTCAGAGCGTTCAAAGCCGATTCGTCAGGTCGACGAAATCGAGCCGAGGAAGGCTCGATTTACCCACCGAAGGACGGACCTGACCTTTTGCAACTCCTAATCGCCGGACGCGAGGAGTTATGGCCGCCCCGCGGACGCGACAGTGCGGATCGTCACTTTGAAGCTGCTTTGGCGCCGTCGCCGGGCGGTTTATACTGGCAAGCAATAGGCTCGTGTTGCAGACCGCTCGGCGCCAGGATGCCAGGCATTTTTATCAACTACCGGCGGGACGACGCCCCCGGCGTCGCCGGCCGGCTTTACGATCACCTTGCCCGGAAATTCACCGGCGGCAAGCTGTTCATTGACGTCGACGCCATCAAGCCGGGGCTCGATTTCGTCAAGCAGCTCGACACCCAGGTGTCCCAATGCGACGCGCTGCTCGCCGTCATCGGTCCTCACTGGCTCGCCGCCGCCGACAGCAAGGGCAAGCGTCGGCTCGACGATCCGCATGACTATGTGCGCATCGAGATCGCTTCCGCGCTCAAGCGCGACATCCCGGTGATTCCAGTTCTGATCGACGATGCCGAGATGCCGGCCGAAGCCGACCTGCCCGAGGACCTCGCTCCGCTCGCGCGGCGGCACGCGCTCGAGCTTCGCCACACGCGCTTTGCGTCCGACGCGGACGCCATCGTCTCCGCGCTCCACACGGTGCTGCCCGAGACCACTAAAAAGAACAGGAAGGCGATCCCCCTTATCGCGGCCGGTGTGGTCGCCCTCGTTCTCATCGGCGGGGCTATCTGGTGGCTGACGAGGACTTCACCCGGAACACAAACCGCCGAAATCACGCCCGCACCAAGCACGCCGCCCGTGCAACCTTGGCAGCCGGCCACACCTCAGCCCCAAGCGGTAATACCCCCCGCGCCCAGCTATGACAGCTCTGGCGGCCTGCTGGACAAGAACGCCGACAACGCGGCGCCGTCCGAGGTGACGCCATCCAATGTCACGCCGCCCTCCCCCATCGCGCCGCCGTCCGAGGCCTCGACCGGCGACACCACAAGCGGCCAGGTGCCGGGCGTCCAGGTCGCACTCGGCGATTCCTTCGACAAGGTGTCGGCGGCCTACCCGTCCGGGCGGCAGACCACGGTTTCAGAAAAGCCCGCCTGGTGGGCGCAGAGCCAGGGGCTCTATTTCTTCTTCACCGGCGACAAGGTGCTCGACAACATCAGGCTGGACCCGCCCTACCCGGGCGCCATTCACGGCGTCAAGCTCGGCGATTCGTTCGATGAGGTGAAAAAGAAACTTGGCGAGCCGCTGAGGTCGTGGGACTTCGGCACCGACAAGGCCAACCTCTACCAGTTCGGCAACACGAATGTGCGCTTCGACGTCAATCCCGACGGCAAGGTCGGCACCATCTTCGTAATGACCGCGAACTAGGCCCTGACCGCTGGCTCATGCCGCGGCGGCGACCTTGGGCAGCTCGACGACCTGCGTCAGCCCGCCATTCGGGCGGTTGAAGATGGCGATGGTGCCGCCCGCGCGCTGGATGATCTCGCGCGCGATGGTGAGCCCGAGCCCCGCGCCCGGAATATTCTGGCGCCGCGCCGGGTCGGCGCGGAAGAACGGTTCGAACACCTGGCCGAGCAGCTCCGGCGCGATCCCCGGCCCCTCGTCTTCGATCACGATGCGCGCCATCGCACCGTTTGCGCCGTCAACGCTGACATGGGCGCGCACGCCGTGGGTCGCGGCGTTGATCATCAGGTTGCGCAGAGCGCGATTGAGCGTGAGCCGGCTTGCGCGCACCGTCACCGGCTCGGCGGCCTCGTTGGTAACGTCGAGATTCTGGTCCCTGAGATCCGCGCCGATGCTGTTCACGAGTTCGTCGAGGCGGATCAGCTCGAGCGGCGCCTTGCCCGATTCCTCGCGCACCAGGAGGATGGCGCTGTCGGCGATGCGCTCGAGCTCGTCGAGATCGCGCAGCCAAAGCGCCCGCTCCTCGTCCGGCTCGACGAACTCGGCTCTGAGCCGCATGCGGGTGATGGGGGTGCGAAGATCGTGCCCGGCCGCTGCGACGAGGCGCATCCGGCTCTCCACCGCGCTCTTGAGCCGCGCCGATAGCGAGTTCAGCGCCCGTGCCGTCGCCCTCACCTCGGCGGGCCCGCGCTCGGGAAAGGTGGGGAGCAGCATCGCGTCGGCGCCGACCGACTCCACGGCGTCCTCGAGCAGGACGAGCGGCCTCACCATGCGGTTCGCGACCGCCACGGCAATCGCGGTGGCGCCGAGCGTAATGAGAGCAAGCCAACGGAATAAGACGCCCCACGGCACGCCCTGCACCGGCATGTCGGGGATGGGAAGCAGGACCCAGCCTTTGTCCGCGATGGGAATCGACACCACGAGCGGCGCGCGGAAGCCGTCACGCGAAACGATGACGCGGAGATTGAGGCCCCGCGCCGCAAGCGCGGCGCGCAGACGCTGCGTGAAAGCCACGTGCACATATCCCGGCGAACGCTGCGGCATCAACTTCACCACATCGCTCTTTCCCTCTTTGGCGATGGCCGCCACCATCTCGACCTGCTGGGCGATGGGCGTGAGGGAATGCATCCGCTTGGGGGGCCCGAGCAAATAGAACAGGACGACCGTCAGCACACCCACGACCGACACGATCGCCACCACGAGCAGGATCGCGATCTTGGCGCGCAGGGTGTTCACGGCTTCGCGTCCTGCACATCGACCTTCACGGCAAGCTGGTAGCCGCCGTTGCGCACGGTCTTGAACAGATGCGACATGCCGCTCTCGCCGAGCTTGCGGCGGAGCCGGCTCACCAGGACATCGATCGAGCGGTCGAGCACGTCGCCTTCCCGCCCGCGCGTGATGTCGAGCAGTTGATCGCGCGACAGCACGCGGCCCGGCCGGTCGAGAAACGTCTTGAGCAGGTCGAACTCGGCGCCGGTCAGTTCGACGCTGCCGCCCTCGGGGTCGGTCACGCGGCGCGTTTGCGGGTCGGCGGTGAACCCCTCGAAGCGGTAGATCTTGGCCTCGTTCGGCTCCGGCGCGACCTCGGCGCGGCGGCGCAGCACCGCGCGCACCCGCGCGATGAGTTCACGCGGATTGAACGGCTTGCCGAGATAGTCGTCGGCCCCGATCTCGAGCCCGATGATGCGGTCGACGTCCTCTTTGAGCGCCGTCAGCAGGATGATCGGCACGCTCGAGCGCTGCGCGCGGAGATCGCGGCAGAGATCGAGGCCCGAGCCGTCCGGCAGCATCACGTCGAGCACGATCAGATCGACGTGATGGGTGGCGAGCTGATCGCGCAGCTCGCGGCAGCTTGCGGCAAGCAGTACGCGGAATCCCTGGCCTTCGATATAGCGCGCGAGCAGCTTGCGGATTTCGGGGTCGTCATCGACGACGAGGATGCGGGGGACGTTGGGGTTGGTCATGATCGCAAATGGGGGAACGGCGGAAGCTTCGTCCCGCCCGTTCTAGCCACGGGAAGTGTGTCATCGAAGGGCAATTTTGTAACGAAAGCCGGACCGGCCTACGCGCCAGCAACATTTCGACACATATATGCCGGTCCTAGCAACATTCGGACATACCAAGACCAACGGGGGCAACGATGCGGCGCTAGTCCTCTTGCCGCTCAACGCAAGAGGACACTGCACGATGAAGACCCCTGTGAAGATTGGCCCCATCATGGTCGTGGCGGTGCTCGGCTTTGCCAGCCTTGCCTTGCTCACCTCGGCATGGGGCGAGACGGACGGCGGCCCCAAGTTCACGGAAGCGGCGTGGGCGACGCCACCCGGCATGCCGAGGCACGGCGATCGCCTCTATACCGGAATGCAAGGCCCCGGGGGCCCTGCCCCCATGTGGCATTGCAACGCGCCCGGCGGCATGGGCCCCATGCATCACCCGATGAAATGGCGCGATCCCGACATGATGGCGAGGCGGCTCAACGCCATGGAGACAGAGATCGGCATCCGCGCCAACCAGCTCGATGCCTGGCGCGATTTCACCGACGCCCTGCTCGGAACCATGCAGCATCCGAAGTGGCAGCTACAGAGCGGCGACGCGAAGCCGTTCTCGCTCGCCGAGCAGCTCGCCAACAACACCATCGACCGCAGCAAGAGCGCCGAGGCCTTGTTGAAGGCGATCGATGCGCTGAGGACGAAGCTCACGCCCGAGCAGCTCGACAAAGTCGCCGAGATCGAAGCGCGCGTCCGCGCTCATTTTCCGGGGCATGGACCCCAATTCGATGCACCGCCGCCCGACGACCACGATCAAGGTCCGGACGGCGGTCCCAAGGACGGGCCCGGTCAGGGAGATCGCCTCTGAAAGTGGGACTGCCTCCTAATCCCTGATTGTGCCCTACCTTAGGGGCGGCGACCCATCTCGCCGCCCCTTTTTTCTATAGCTCGACGAGTCGACACGCTCAGCTCTCGTGTGGACCGCGCATCTCCTTGATCGCGGCCTGGATGCGCCGCCAGACATGCGCCTCCTCCTTATCGCCGTCGCGATCGCACTGAATCGCCCTTTGCGCCGCCTCGAGCTCCGCTTTGTCGCCGTGCGTGCTCAACAGGCTGCGGGCGAAGACGTGGACTTTCTCCATCTCCATGGCAGGTCCTCCTCTGTTGTCGTCGCTGTTATTGTCGGCGGAGCGCGTAACCCGCGCCCGCAAGATCGAGGGCTCGTTAAGGCTGCGATATCGATCGCGCGAAGACGCCGAGCCGCCGATGATCTAAGCCGCTATTGTAAGCCAAAGTTCCCCCGGGTGCTTGACCGAATCGTCCCGGTTTGACCCCGCCGTTCGCAGGCTGCGGGCTTCACGTTGCCGCAAGCAAAACCGCGCCTGCCGTATTATCTATGCGGCATGCCGAGCGCGACCCGAAACCTGATCCTCATCAACGTGGCGATCTTCGCCCTTCAGGCGGTCATCGGCGACGCTCTGATCGCGAATTTCGCGCTGTGGCCGCTCGGCCACTACCGCTTGGAGGACTTCCGAGGAACTGTCGGCTTCGAACCGTGGCAGCTCGTCACCTATGCCTTCCTGCACGGAAGCTTCATGCACATCGCGCTCAATATGCTGGCGCTCCTGATTTTCGGCCCCGATGTCGAGCGCACGCTGGGGACGCGGCATTTCCTCGTTCTCTATTTCGCCGCGGTGATCTCAGCCGCCCTGGTGCAACTCACCGTCGTCACCTTGGGGGGTGAGAGCGGCGTCTATCCTACCATCGGCGCTTCGGGCGGGATCTTCGGCGTCCTGCTGGCCTTCGGCATGCTGTTCCCGCACCGCATCGTGGTCCTGCTCTTCCCGCCCATCCCCCTGCCCGCCTGGCTCCTCGTCACGCTGTATGGGCTGCTTGAATTGACCAACGGCGTGTTCGGCACCGAGGCGGGCGTCGCCCATTTCGCCCATCTCGGCGGCATGCTGGGGGCTTACCTCGAATTGAAATTGTGGGGACGGCACCGACGGCTCGAGCGCTGGTAACGCCCGTCGATTGCCGCCTAGCGGCCCTACAGCGCCGGCGTCCCGTGCTATAGTTCCACCTCTATCGCGGTCAAATCCGGCTGACGGCCATGTCGGGAGAAAGCGTTTGGCGGCGTCCTGCGCCGGCCTGGTTCAAGCTCGTCGCGGGCGCCGTGATCTTCCCACTGCTTTGGCTCGGCACCGGGCTCGTCCTTGGCGAGCTCCTCAAGGGATGGGTCGGCTCGCCGATCCCGATTTGGCTTTTGCTTGTGGCGGCGGTCATCGGTGCGGTGGCGAGCTTCCTCCTCGCTCGTAGGGCGTCGCTTCCCTTCGCGATGATTTTGATCCTGCTGCCGATGCTTGCCTATGTCGCGAGCTATTACGCGCTGCGCGAGATCGGCAATACCGATTCGACCGTCGGCCAGGTTGGCGAGCAGAGGGCTCCCGCTTTGCCTGAAGCCGTCCCCGCTCCGGCAAAACCCTCGGGCGCCGGTGAGACCTATGGCGGCGGAACCTATCTGCCGCCCGAACCTCCGCAAAGCGCGCCGCAATATCATTCCGAAGCTCCTGACGCCCAGGAAGGAAGCCCTGCTCCACCCGCCCCCGCAAGCGGCGGCTCGCTCGGCGCCAATAACGGTGACAGCTCGCAAGCGCAATCGGAACAGCAAGCGGCTGAGATCGAAGCAAAGCTCGCGGCAGAGCGCGCGAAGGAAGAGGCCGAGAAGCAGGCTGCCGCAGAGGAGGCCGCGGCGAAGGCCTCGCAAGAGGAGACCCGCGGGCCGCGATCCGAAGAGGGGCAATTGCCCGAGTTCCCGTGGCCGCCGCCGCGTGCCTCGGCGTCATACGTCCTGCCCGACAATCTGCTTGCGAGCTACCACACGGTCGGAGAGGTCACCTCGGCGATCTTGAACGCTCTCGAACAAAGCGGCTATGTCGAGCGAAGCTTCTTCGAGACCAAACCCGGCGGCGTGGCGCTGGTCACCCGGCTCGAGCGCATCAACGACGACGGCACGCCGTCGGCCGCGGCCGAACGCTGGCCCGATATTGGCGAGCAATACCGGTCCAGCCAGAGCCTGATCGATTTTCTCGAAGGACTGTTCTATGTCGATCCCGGCCACTATCGCGTGATCGTGTTCGTCCTCCAGGACATGCCCTTCGCGCAGTCGGCGACCAGCGTCACGGCGACCGAGGCGCGCGCCTGGCTCACGAGCGGCGCCAACGTGCTTCCCGCCGGCATCGCCGCGCGTCCCTTCGGCGGGGCCAACGGCGGTCATTGCACCGCTCTCATCTACGAATTCGCCAGCGACGGGAGCAAGGTGCACGTGGTCGACAGCCGGCTGACCGGCAAGCAGCACCTCGACAAGGCGGGGCTGCTCACCTCGCTCGCTCCGGCGCACTGATCGCTGCAAGCGCCGTGACAAAGAAAGTCTTCATCAGCTACCGGCGAGAGGATACCGCAGCGGCGGCCGGCAGGGTCTTCGACCGCCTGTCGCACCTTCTCTCCAAGTCCAACGTGTTTTTCGACGTGAGCGCGATCGGCGGCGGGGAGGATTTCGCGCAAAGGATCGCCACCGAAATCGGCAAGAGCGATGCCGTGCTCGTCTTCATCGGCGACAAGTGGCTCGACCCGGCAAGCCCCGGCGGAGGCCCGCGCATCTGCGAGCCCGACGACTATGTGCGCGCGGAGTTGCGCGCGGCACTAGCGCGCCCGCTCCTCGTCGTGCCGGTTCTCGTCGGCTCAGCCCGCATGCCGAAGCCCGACCGGCTGCCCGAGGATATCAGGGCCATCACCGCCAAGAACGCGCTGCCGCTCAGGCATGAGAGCTTCGACGACGACACCGGGAACATCGTAGCGGCGGTGCTTGGCCTCTCGGCGGCCGAACGGGCGTGGGAAGACAAGGCATCGCTCGGCGCGAAACTCGCCTTTGGCCTGGGCGGCGCAATCGCAGGCGCCGCGCTCGTGCTGCTTCTTGCTCTCCTCCATTTCTGGATCATGGGACGGCCTCTCTCCGCCTCGATCGGCGCGCCGCTTACGACGCTCCTGATCGCCGCCAGCGCCGTGTCGGGCTTGTGGCTCGGCTGGCGCTATAAGGCCCGGAAACAAGCCTTTTCATGAGCCGGCAAGGAAGGGGGGAACCCACCCGCTCGACTTCGTGTTACACTCCGCGCCGTGGACAGAACGGCGCTCATGCGGGGATGATTCGCCGTTGCTTCGTCTCTATGGGGAACGGCGGCTTAAGCGCCTCCAGGCATAGAGACAGGGACTGGCGCGTTCACAACGGGGGAGCACCACGGTGGCTGGTGCACATGACACGGTCGACCCCATTGATGCCGCCCGCGACGACATCGCCGGGTCTAAGGATCTCATTGCCTCTGCCGTCGAAGACCTGAGCCAGCATCAGCGCTGGCTCGAGAACTATCGCGCTGCCGAAACGAAGCACACGAGGCGGCTCAAGCGCAAAGAGCTGATGCACCGGCTCGGCGAGTTCATGAAGCGCGTGCTTCGCGCGCTGTTGAACATGGCGCTCGCCGTCGGCAGGGCGCTGCGGTCCGCGGGCCTCACTCTGCTCGGTCTCTGCGTCCACATGATGAAAGCGATCGGCGCGGGGTTCGTCTATCTCTACCGCCTCGGCCTAAGTGCCATGGCCTGGCTTGCGCCGCGGCTCCGCGCGCTCCTCCTCGCGATGGGACGGGGGCTCGCCGCAGCCTTCGCCTGGACGTTGCTTCGGTTCAAATCCTTCGCGCGCGGCGCAGCCGAGGAGGCGAAGATCGCCTACTCCTGGTCGGCGCGCGCATCGAAGGCCTTCGCGCGCGGTGCGGCTGAGGAGGCGAAGATCGCCTACACGTGGTTGGCGCGCGCATCCAAGTCGTTCGCGCGCGGCGCAGCCGAAGAAGCAAAAATCGCCTACGCTTGGTCGGCACGTACGTCCAAGGCTGCGGCCGCAAGCGCTCGCGAGCGAACAAGCGCGGCCTATGCCTGGACCGCGCCGAGAGCCCACGCGTTCGCGAGCTCGGCATCGCGCGGAACGGCGGCGGCACTCTCGGTTGCAAGCGCCAAGGGCAAGCAAGGTGCGGCCGCCACAGTCAAGGCGACCTCGGCCGGCCTGTCCTGGATCGCGGCAAAGAGCGGGAGTGTGGTGCGCGCCGCATCGGTACAAGGCTCGCACGGACTGGCGTGGCTCGGCGCCACGGGCAAGGTCCTGTCGCGCGACGCGCTCGCCGCGGCGTCGCGCGGAGCGGCCTGGGCCGGCGAGAAGGGTCGTGAGCTTTCGGCTGTCGCGGGCGCCAAGGCGAGGGCCGGCGCCGAAAGTCTGAAGCGCGGGAGCCTCGCCGCGAAAGACCGGGTAAGCGCCGCCGTCCCGCGCAAGCGCAACGCCGCACCCTCGCTCGCGCCGCAGACCGAGGACCTGGTATCCGTTGGGCCCCGCAGCGAAGCCGCCAGCGTGAAGGCGCAACAGCTGCGCGCGTCGCCCGCCGCACCAGCTCCGAGCCCGGCCCGGGTGAGCGCCACGCCGCGAGCGATCAGGGCGAGCCGCCCCGCGCTCCGACCAAAGCCTCGGGTGACCGAAGAGCGGCCCGGAGCACCGAACCTCAAGCGCTCAGGCGCTCGAGCACTTCGTCCGCAATCTCGAAATTTGCGTAAACGTTCTGCACGTCGTCCGAATCTTCAAGGGCCTCGATCATACGCAGCAAGCGTTGCCCGGTTTCCTCGTCGACCGGCACGCCGCTCTTCGGGCGCCACAAAGTCGCGACCGCGCGCGGCTCGCCGAACTTAGCTTCGAGCGCCTTCGCCACCTGATGCAACTGATCGGGGTGGCAATAGACGTAATGCCCGTCCTTATCGGATTCGACGTCGTCGGCGCCCGCCTCGATGGCTGCTTCCAGCATTTCATCGGGCGTCGCCTTGGCGGCGTCGAACTCGATCGAACCGAGCTTGTCGAAGTTGAACGACACCGCGCCCGTCTCGCCGAGATTGCCGCCCCACTTGGTGAAGATCGAACGCACCTCGCTTGCCGTGCGGTTGCGGTTGTCGGTGAGCGCCTCGACGATCACGCCGACGCCCCCCGCGCCGAAGCCCTCGTAGCGCACTGCCTCGTAATTGGCGCCGCCCGCCTCCTCGCTCTTCTTGATCGCCCGCTCGATATTGTCCTTGGGCATGTTTTGCGCCCGCGCCGCCTGGATCGCGCCTCTGAGCCGCGGGTTCATGGCGGGGTCTGGCAGCCCCATCTTGGCGGCTGCGGTGATTTCGCGGGCGAGCTTGGAGAAGAGCTTCGAGCGCTTCTTGTCCTGGGCCCCTTTGCGGAACTGAATGTTCTTGAACTTGGAATGGCCGGCCATTGGCCCCGTCCTGCGTTTTCCGGCTGTGGTGATTAGGTCGGGACTTATAGGCGTGCAGAAGCCGGAAATCCATAGGGGGCCCGCATGCTTCGCCGCTGCAACCCCAGCGGCGCTATGCTTAGCGAAGCCTTAACCCGGATGGCCCGACAAAGGCAGGACTCTGAAGTGTTCTTGCGCCTGTCAGCGAACGAGGGGGACTCATGAAACAGCCGCCGCAGCCGACCTCCATCCATGCGCATGACAGGGCACTCCCGGCCGCGACCCTGCCGGAACTTTGCTCCGAGGCCGCCGACCATATCGCCCAGGCGCGGCTATCCCTGTTCGACGACAACGGCGATGCCGAGCGCGCGCTCCTCCACCTCGATGAGGCGATCTTCTGCCTGAAGCGGCTCCTCGCGTACGGGCGCGCCCGCGGCTTCAACCGACAGGCCTCGAAGCTTCATTCCGCCTGAGCCTCCGCCAGCCAAAATCTGGGCTCGGCCTGGGTAAGCCGCCCGCCGCGCCTGAGCGGAGCGATGGCGCGCGCGAGCCCGGTCGCATCGTCGATATCGACCGCCACCCCGCACAGCGTCGCCTCGCCCGCAGCCGGCGTGAAGCGCCCGCCCGGGATCTTGGTGAGGAAGCGCTGCAGCGGCTCCTGCTTTTCCATGCCGAGCACGGAGTTGAAATCGCCGCACATGCCCGCATCGCTGATATAGGCGGTGCCGTGCGGCAGGATTTGCTCGTCGGCGGTGGGCACGTGGGTATGCGTGCCGATAACCGCGCTCACTCTGCCGTCGACGAAAAAGCCCATCGCCTCTTTCTCCGACGTCGCCTCGGCATGGAAGTCGATGACGATGGCATCGGCGCCGGTTTTGAGCCCGCAGGCTTCGAGCTCCTGATCGACCGCACGGAAGGGGTCGTCGAGGTCGCCCATGAACACCCGGCCCATCGCGTTGATGACGAGCACCTCCTGGCCGGTAGCGGTCGGGAACAGGCCGGCGCCCCGGCCCGGCGTCCCCTCCGGATAGTTGATCGGCCTGAGCAGGCGGTCGTAGCGCTCGATAAAGACGAGCGCCTCGCGCTGGTCGAACGCGTGATTGCCGGTGGTCACCACGTCGGCGCCGGCATCGAGCAACTCGAGCAGGATCTGTTCGGTAATGCCGAAGCCGCCGGCGGCGTTCTCGGCGTTGACCACCAC
>NZ_DASRGO010000202.1:0-3956 GCF_035650995.1 Methyloceanibacter sp.
TCGAGCAGAACGGGGAAGGGCACGACCGCGCCTTTGCCGAAATCGACCAGGCCCTGCTCGACGCCATAGCGCTGCGCTCGCCACCTGTTCTCGCGTATGAGGAACGGCGGGTAGTGGCGCCAGCGCTGGTTCTGCCGCCGCAGGCGATAGAGAAGCCTGAGGATGCAGCGATAGAGCGCGGCAATGGCGATGCCGTCCTCGATCAGGGGACAGACGTCGGTGATGCGCATCTCGAGCGTCGGGAAGCGCGCCGAGGGACGCAGGTCCCACCAGATCTTGGTCGCGTCCTCGATCAGCCCGGCACTCACCAGCAATTCGATGGCGCGCTCATATTCGCTCCAGCTCGCGAATTGATGCGGCATGCCCGTGCGCGGCAGCTCGTCGAACACGGAGAGCCGGTAGGACTTCAGGCCCGTCTGCGCGCCTTGCCAGAAGGGCGACGAGGTCGAGAGCGCAAGCAGATGCGGCAGAAAGTAAGCCGCCTGACCGAGAAGATCGATCCTGAGATCGTCGTCCTCGACGCCGACATGAACGTGCATGCCGCAAATGACGAGTCTCCGCCCGACCTGCTGGAGGTCGCGGGCGATCACGTTGTAGCGTTCCTTGTCGGTGTGTTGCTGGCTCGACCATGTGGCGAAGGGGTGGGTCGATGCGGCGAGGGGAGCGAGGCCGAACTCGCCGGCGATGCGGCCGACCGTGCCGCGAAGAAGCGCGAGCTGGTCGCGCGCCTCCTGCATCGAACGGCAGACGCGCGTGCCGACCTCGATCTGCGAGCGCAGGAACTCGGGGCTGACCTGGCCACGCAGCGCCTCCTCGCACTTCGTCATCAGCTCGGCCGGCGGCTCCTGGGCGAGGTCGCGCGTGTCCTTGTCGATGAGGAGATATTCCTCCTCGATGCCAACGGTGAAGCTCGGTTCCCTGATGGCCATGGCGGCGCATCGTGGCACAAGTCTTCGGGTGCGGATAGCGGCGCCGACTTTCTCTTTATGCCTCCCGTTGATGGGGAGGGTGACTCGGCCAAAGGCCGAGCCGGGTGGGGTGAGTCTGCGGCATATCTCCACCCGCGCGCTTTCTCGATGCGCTACCGCTCCGTTGCTTGAGGGCTGAAGCGCGCCGACCTCCCTGCGGGGGGGGGTATGAAACCACGCTATTCGACTAGGCGAGGCCGGCGAGAAGCACGCCGACGGCGTAGGCGATGGCCGCGGCGGTAATGCCGATCAGGAACGTTTCGATCCCGGCCCGCCACCAGGGCGCCGGAGACCAATAGCTTCTGAGCGAACCGATGGCAAAGAAGGTGAAGCCGGTCATCGCCGTCGAAGCCCAGATCGAGGCGGGCACGCCGGCGATGAAGGGGAGCAGCGGGATCGAGCCGCAGGCAATGAAGGCGAGGAACGTCATGATGGCCGCCCTGCCCGGCGAGCGGGTGATCGGAGGCAGCCCATGCTCCTCGGTCATCATGGTCTCGATCCATCGCTTCCGTTTCGAGGTGATCACGTCGACGGCGCTCTCGAGCGCGCTGCCGGTGAAGCCCTTGGCCTTGAAGATCTGCCGGATCTCCTCGCGTTCGCCGTCTGGAGCAAGCTTCACGTGGCGCTCTTCCATCTGCCGGACCTTCTCGTATTCCTCGATCTCGGCCCTGGTGCCGGTGAAGTTCGCGGCCGCCATGGAGAAGCCGTCGGCGAATAGATTGGCAGCGCCGAGAATGAGCAGAGCCTTGGTCGAAAGCTCGGCGCCGACGACGCCGGCCACCACCGCGAAAGTGGTCACCGTGCCGTCGATGCCGCCATAGACCCAGTCGCGCAGATAGCTGACGTGGGGGCCCCGCTTGAGCCGCTTGGCGATGTCGCGCGGCCCATGGCCGTGCTCGAGATGCCGGGGATCCATGCCGCCGCTCCCTTCCCCCGCTCTTAACGCTTATGTGGCATGGTTCTGGCGGCAGAGGCAATCGAGCGGCCGCCTAGCCAGGGTTCGGCCGATCGCCTATATAGCGTTCACTTTCGTTAAGGAGAGCCGCAAATGGCAGCCCGGTGGAGTCCCGATAGCTGGCGCGCCAAACCGATCGATCAGGTCCCGGTCTATCCAGACCAGGCCGCCCTCGCTGAAGTCGAGACGCAGCTCGCGACCTTCCCGCCGCTCGTCTTTGCCGGGGAGGCGCGGGAGCTCAAGGCCAAGCTCGCCCGCGTCGCCGCGGGCGAGGCTTTCCTGCTTCAGGGCGGGGACTGCGCGGAGAGTTTCGCCGAGCATCGGGCGGACGCGATCCGCGACTTCTTCCGCGTGTTCCTGCAAATGGCGGTGGTGCTGACCTATGCCGGCGGCTCGCCGGTGGTGAAGGTCGGACGGCTCGCCGGACAGTTCGCCAAACCGCGGTCGAGCCCGACCGAGACGAGAAACGGCAAGGAGCTGCCGAGCTATCGCGGCGACATCGTCAATGGCCCCGAGTTCACGGAGGCCGCGCGGATGCCGGACCCGCAGCGCATGCTCATGGCCTACCGCCAGTCGGCGGCGACGCTCAATCTGGTGCGCGCCTTCGCGCAAGGCGGCTACGCCAATCTCGAGCATGTGCATCGCTGGAATCTCGGCTTCGTCAAGGACAGCCCGGCCGGCCATCGCTACGAGGAGCTCGCCGAGCATATCGCCGAGACGTTGCGCTTCATGCGCGCCTGCGGGCTCATGCCGGATAACACGCCGCAGCTCAGAACCACGAGCTTCTATACCAGTCACGAGGCGCTCCTGCTCGGCTACGAGCAGGCCTTCACCCGCATCGACTCAACCTCGGGCGACTGGTACGCGACCTCGGGTCATATGCTGTGGGTCGGCGACCGCACGCGCCAGCTCGACCATGCGCACATCGAGTATCTGCGCGGCATCAAGAACCCGGTCGGGGCCAAGGTCGGACCCGGCCTCTCGGCCGACGAGCTGATCAAGCTGATCGACGTGCTCAACCCGCAGAACGAGCCGGGCAGGCTCACGCTCATTTCGCGTTTCGGCGCGGAGAAGATCGGCAAGCACCTGCCGGCTCTGATCCGGGCCGTGAAGCGCGAAGGCCGCGCCGTGGTGTGGGCCTGCGATCCGATGCACGGCAACACCATCAAGGCGGGAGGCGATTACAAGACGCGGCCCTTCGATTTGATCCTCAAGGAGGTGGAAACCTTCTTCGACATCCACCGGGCGGAAGGAACGCACGCCGGCGGCATCCATATCGAGATGACCGGGCAGAACGTGACGGAGTGCGTGGGCGGCGCCAAGGCGGTGACCGAGACGGATCTCTCGGACCGCTATCACACCCATTGCGATCCGAGGCTCAACGCCGACCAATCGCTCGAGCTTGCCTTCATCATGGCCGAGCGGTTGAAGCGCGAGCGGGAAGGCCGGCCCGAGCCCGAGTTCTCCATCGTCGCCGGCGAGTGAGTCAATTGGCTCGTCATGCCCGGCCGAAAGTGCCGGGCTCCACGAATTTTCTTACAGGAGAGACATGGATGGCCGGGACACGCCCGGCCATGACGAGTTCCGTTAGGATGCATTCAGACTAAATTCAGTCATGGCGGATCGGATCAAGGACACATTCAAGCTCGCTCTGGCGCAGCTCAATCCCGTCGTGGGCGATCTCGAGGGCAACCTCGCGAAGGCGAGAGCCGCGCGCGCCTCCGCCGCTGCGTCAGGCGCCGACCTGATCGCGTTCAGCGAGCTGTATCTCACCGGCTACCCGATCGAGGATCTCGCGCTGAAGCCCGCGTTGCAGCAGGCGGCGCACGCCGCGTGCGAAGAGTTCGCGCGCGATACGGCGGACGGCGGTCCCGCCGTCCTCGTCGGACTCCCCTGGGGGGAGCCGCCCTTCGTCTACAACGCGGTCGCTCTGCTCGATCACGGCCGCATCGAGACGGTGCGCTACAAGAACAACCTGCCGAATTACGGCGTGTTCGACGAGAAGCGCGTGTTCGCGCCGGGGCCCATGCCGG
>NZ_DASRGO010000203.1:0-3744 GCF_035650995.1 Methyloceanibacter sp.
TCATTTAAGGGCGCCCCTTTCCCTTGTCAAGGGCGGGATTGGACCTTTTCTTCACTTTTCACTTTCCACCTTGATCGTGGCAGTAAGGCCACATTCCTGCCGAAATGCGCCGTCACGATCCATCCATTAACGGCGTGGTAACCATACGGGGCTAGGTATGGTTAATGGACCAGCCGAGCAGGGGGACAAGCGAAGCTTCCTTGAATCGATCCTGGGCGCCGCGTCTATGCGGCAAACCGCGTGGACGATCAAGGCTTCAAGGGAACCATCTCCCCGCCGGCAAAATTCAGCCTCGCCAGAGGGACAGCATACCGCATCGGTATTGTCCGCCTGAGGGTCAAGGGCACGTCGAGCTAGGCGTGCCGGGCGGCGACCGGTAGACGGGGGGAACACAGGTTGTTTAAGCGCCGCGATCGCTTCGCGCGACGAAAGCATGGCCAGGCCCTGGTGCCGGTCTCTGGCCGCGGACTCCCCACGATCTTTCTTGGCGAACTGCCCAAGAGCGAACGCAAAGCTCTTCCCGTCTATCTCTGCGAGGCGGGGCCCGACGGCGAGAGCTGCCGGCTCAAATGGCTCGCCTCCACCTGCGTCGCGGGCATGGTCGGCGTCTGTCTCATCGGCGTCGCTATCTACGCCTCGATGAACATGGACGACGGCTCGGGCATGATGAGCTCGATCAGGCGCGCGAGCCTCGCCGCGCTTCAGCCGATCAGGGGCGCGCGCCTTGCCAATGACGGGCAGAGTGCGAATGGCCAGAAGGAAGATCGCATCCAAATGACGTCGGCGGGCTTCATCAGCCGCCAAGTCATCCACGACACGATCACCGAGCGGCAAGGAAGCCGCGAGTTCATCACCATCAAGCCTTACGTCCGGCTCGTCGTAGGCCTTTCCACCGATCAGCCCGACGACGCCGACAACATCCCCGCCTTCAATCCCTTCAAGCTCTATTCCGACCAGACCCCGGTCGGCTCGGGCGACACCCAGAGCGACGCGCCGCAAGACGTGAGCGTCAATCTCGTCGAGCTGCCGGGCGCGCAAGTACCGCAGACCGACGGCATCGAGCTCAAGTCCGACGAGGTGAACGCGCTCGTCGCCGAGGCGGCCGAGACTTACGCCTATGCGGACCAGGGCGGCGACGCGACGCTCCAGCTCGCCTCCTACAGCCCGCAGGACGGCTTCAAGCCGGCGGCGCCCGCGATCAACACCACCGAGATCGAGAAGTCGCTCGAGGACACCGACACGGCCGACAACGGCGACGACATCGACGAGGACCTGATCGAGAGCGCCAAGGTGAAGTCGCTCACCGTGGGCAAAGGCGACACCTTGATGAGCCTGTTCGCCAAGGTCGAGACCGAACCCTCCGAGGCGCAATCGATCATTGATGCGTTCTCCCCCATCTTCCAGAGCGATGATCTGAAGGCGGGCGAAGAGGTCCGCTTCAGCCTCGTTCCCGCCCCGTCGGACACCGGCGCCATGGAGCCGGTCAAGGTCTCGATCTACACACACGACGGCGACCACTTGGCCACCGTGACGCGGAACCGCAACGGCGACTTTATCGCCACCACCGAAGGCGACGAGAGCAAGACGCAGAGCGCCGCGACCCGCACCACGCTCTACACCGCCTTCTATCACGCAGCGCTCGCCCAGCACATTCCGCAAGCCACCATCGAGAAGCTGCTCCGCGTCCACTCCTACGACGTCGACTTCAAGCAGAAGGTCAAGCCGGGCGACCAGTTCGAGGTGTTCTTCGACACCGACCAGAACAGCGAGGACGTGGGCGAAATCCTCTACACCGCGATGACCATCGACGGCGTGCAGCGCAAATTCTACCGCTTCCGCACCCCCGACGACGTGGTCGACTACTACGACGAGGATGGCAACAGCGCGAAGAAGTTCCTGATGCGCAATCCGGTCAAGGGCGGGCGCTTCACCTCAGGCTTCGGCGACCGGCGCCATCCCCTTCTCGGCTATGTGCGCATGCACACCGGCGTCGACTGGGCCGCTCCCGTCGGCACCCCGATCCTCGCGGCCGGCGACGGCACCGTCGAGATGGTCGGCGGCAAGGGCGGTTACGGCAATTACGTGCGCATCCGCCACGCCAACGGCTACTCGACCGCCTACGGCCACATGTCGCGCTACGCCGAGGGCGTGAAGCCGGGCGTCGCCGTCAAGCAGGGCCAGGTCATCGGCTATGTCGGCTCGACCGGACTCTCGACCGGCCCGCACTGCCACTTCGAGGTCCTGGTCAACAACAACTTCGTCAACCCGATGACCATCGCCGTGCCGCGCGGGCTTCAGCTGCATGGCCGCGAGCTCGCCGAGTTCCAGCGCGAGAAGAACCGCATCGATCAGCTGATGCAGATGGACCCGGTCACCGCCCGCGTCGCCCAGGCCACGAACTAGCGACGCGGTCCCCGCGCTCAGCCTTTTCCCTCCTTTCTCCTTCGTCATGGCCGGGCTTGTCCCGGAGCCATCCACGATTTTTCCAGACGCGGCGCTCTGCGCCGCCGACCCCTCACCGCGCCGCAAGCGGCGGGTGCTCTCCCACGAGGGGAGAGCGGGGAGTGCGTCGCGGCGCTCAGGCGAGATCGCCGGCACCTCATCCGCCCATGCCGGGATCGCCGAACTCGCGCCTTTGGCGCGCGAGAGCCTCGATACGGCGCTTCAACTCTTGGCGAATATGCGCCATCTCGGCGTCGTCCTCGCTGTGTTCCTTCGACGCCGCCTCGAGCGCTCGCCGCCAGGCGCGATAGACCTTGACCTCGGCGGGCGTCGCAAGCCCGGCTTCGATCGCCTCGAAGGAGGGCCTTGCCCGCCGCTCGGCCTCGAAGGCCGCGAACCAGTCGCCCAAGAGGCGCGCGCACCGGCGCACGTCGCCGCGGCAGGCGCGTGCGCGCAAGCACGCCCCATCGCCGCACAGGCTCCACGCGCAGAGGCGATCGGCGGCGAAGCGCAGGGCGCATCGCCTCGTTTCGCGATCAAGTCTTATCAGCTCCGTCTCGCTCATCACCTTCCTGCTCTCTTCCTCCTCCCTCATCAGTTTGCCGGTCATGCCCGGACCTGGTCCGGACATCCACGATTGACTTTTTCATGCCTCCCCCTTGCGGGGAGGTCCGGCGTCGCGCTCGCACTCAAGCAGCGAAGCGGTAGCGCATCGAAAAGCGCGACGCCGGGGTGGGGGCTTTGAGTCTCGCGCGGCACTCCGTCAACCGCCGTGCCCTCCACCCCACCCGTCGCGCTGGCCTTCTGGCGCTACCGCGCTTTGCGCTACTTGAGCGCACGACGAGCGCGACTCCCTCCCCTTCAAGGGGAGGGATAAAAAAGCCCACGTCGAAATTTCTCGCCGAGATATTTCTCGCGAGGCATGTTTTCCCCCGAAGGGGGATGGCGCGCCGAAAAGCGCAAACCTATGGTTCCGCGATCCTTGCGGATCGCGGCGGGCGCCTCTCGGCGCGCCAACATGCGCTCATGTAGCGAAGCGATAGCGCAACATGAGCACGTGCGGTGGTTCACGGCGGCGGGCCCCGCTTCGGTTCGATCCTTGCGCCGGCCTTCCTTCGCCCGCCGAAGCGAGCTTCGCGAAGGCGGCTGGCGCAAAATCGAACCTCGCAGCCAGCTCCTGGCAGGACCTCTTAGTGGGTCCGGGGGGAGCTCCGGCGCCGCCCGAGTTCCGGCTGTGCGTCAGCCGGCCCGCGGGCACCGCACCCCGTCCCGCCTAGCGTACGCCTCGCGAAGCGCCCTTCA
>NZ_DASRGO010000204.1:0-2296 GCF_035650995.1 Methyloceanibacter sp.
AGCGGGCTCGGCACCTTCCGCGGCAAGGACGGATTGTGGACGCGCTTCGATCTCGACGAGGTGGCGACGCCCGAGGGCTTCGCCCGCAATCCGGTCAAGGTGCACGAATTCTACAATCTCCGGCGCGGCTGGCTGAGAGAGGCGCGGCCGAACGCGGCGCACTGCGCGCTCGCCAAGCTCGAACGCGAGTTTCGGGGAAACGTACTGACCGTAACCCAGAACATCGACGCGCTGCACGAGGCGGCCGGAACGAAGAACCTTATCCATATGCACGGCGAGCTGGGCAAAGCGCTCTGCGCCGAATGCGGATTGAGCCTGCCTTGGCAGGAGGATCTTTCCGTCACCACGCCCTGCCCCAGCTGCGGCGAAGCGGCGATGAGGCCAGACGTCGTGTGGTTCGGCGAGACACCGCGCGAGATGGAGCGGATCGACGCGGCACTTGCCGCTTGCGACCTGTTCGTGTCGATCGGAACCAGCGGCGCGGTCTATCCCGCGGCCGGGTTCGTTGCCGAGGCGCGACGTGCCGGCGCGCATACGGTCGAGCTCAATCTCGAGCCCTCGGAGGGCGCGTCGCTGTTTGCCGAGGCCCTCTACGGCCCGGCGACCGAGGTGGTCCCGGCCTATGTCGAGCGGCTGCTTGGGCGCTAGCCAGTCCTTCCTCGTCGTGTCCCGGCTCGAAACCGGGCATCCAGGGAAGAAAGTTCAGCGCGAAAGATGGGCGACGACCTCTATGTGGGGTGAGAAGAGGAACTGATCGACCGGCACCACGCGGGTTATGCGATAGCCGCCGTCGACGAGGATACGGAGGTCGCGCGCGAGCGTGCCGGGATTGCAGGACACCGCAACGAGCGAGGGCACAGGCGACTTGGCAAGCTGGGTGGCCTGGGCAGAGGCTCCGGCCCGCGGGGGATCGAACACCACCGCCCCGTAGGCTTGCAGCTCCGCGACGCCAAGCGGGGCGCGGAACAGGTCGCGCGCGAAGGGCCTGACCGGCTTCAGCTTCGGGGTCCTTCGCGCGGCTTCGGCGAGCTGGGCGAGCGCCGCCCCATCGGCCTCATAGGCATCCACGGCCGAGCTTCGGGCAAGCGCGAAGGTGAAGGTGCCGAGCCCGGCGAACAGGTCCGCGATGCGCTTCGCCTTGCCGGCGCCTTCGAGCACGAGAGCGACCATCTCGGTTTCGGCCTCGCGCGAGGCCTGGATGAAGGCCCCCGGCGGAAGCTTGACGCGCGCGCCCGATAGGTCGAGCTCGGGCGCCCCGCCAAGCGCGATGCTGTCGGCGCCCGCAGTGAGGCGCGCCACGCTGAGGGCGGCGGCCTCGGCGGCGAAAGCCCCGATTGCGACGGGGCTCGGGCGCGCCCCTTCGAGAAGCACATCGAGACCGGTCTCCGTCTCGGTCAGCGTGACGCGCGCCTCGCGCCTGACGCCGAGAAGGGAGCCAAGCGCCTGCTTCAACCGTGCGAGGCGAGCCGATATGACGGGGACGAGCACGGGACAGGCATCGACATCGATGAGGTCGTGGCTGCGGGCACGGCGGTAGCCGAGCACCGGCCCCTGCCTCTCTCGCCCGAGGGAAAGCGTAGCACGGCGGCGGCTCGCGAGCGGCACCGTCAGCACCGGCTCGATTGCGACCGTGAGCCCCCTCGCCTTGAATGCGGCGGCAACTTGATCGCGCTTCCAGGCGAGATAGGCGTCCTTCTCCATGTGCTGAAGCGCGCAACCGCCGCAGGCGCCGAAATAGCGGCAGACAGGGGCCACGCGGTCTCTGCTCGGCTCGACCACCTCGAGAAGGTCGCCGCGGTTCTCGCCGGGCTTGAGCGCGATCACCACCCTCTCGCCGGAAAGGGTAAAAGGCACGTAGATCGGGCCGCCGGGGCCGTCGGCCACGCCGTCTCCGCCGGCCCCGAGCCGGGCGATCTCGACCTCGAGGATTTCAGCCGCCATGGCGCGCGCCGATCAGGAATTCGACATTGCCGCCGCGACCGCGGATCGGCGAGGGCACGACGCCCTCGACCGTCCACCCCGCGGCCTCGAGGAACTGCCAGACGCGGGTGACGGCTCTCGCGCGCGCCGCCTCCGAGCGCACCACCCCGCCCTTGCCCACGGCCTTCCGGCCGGCCTCGAATTGCGGCTTGATCAGAGCGATCAGCCAGGCGCCCGGCGCGGCGAGCGTAAGCGCCGCGGGAAGCGCCAGGGTGAGGCTGATGAAGCTCACGTCGGCGACGATGGCCCCGACCGGCTCCTTGATGAGCGCGACCGAGAGATGGCGCGCGTCGGTCTCTTCCAGGACCACGACGCG
>NZ_DASRGO010000205.1:0-3578 GCF_035650995.1 Methyloceanibacter sp.
ATCTCTGGCTGTCGAAGGCCGAGGAGGTCGAGATCGAGTGAGCGGAGCGCGCCGCGGAGAGAAGGCGGGAGCGCGGCCTAAGCCGAAGGGCATGAAGGCAGCGGCGCGCAACACCCCCGCCTGTCCGATCTGCGACAAGCCAACGGTTCAGGAGTTCCGTCCGTTCTGCTCCAGGCGCTGCGCCAACATCGATCTTAACCGCTGGCTCGCCGGCCGCTACGCCGTCCCGGGCGAGAGAGTTTCCGCCGGCGCCGCCCGCGAGCAAGCGCCCGAGGACGAGGGGGACAAGGGCCGTTAGCAGCGGTCTCGACAGGCTAACGGCGATTTCCTATAAGCCAAGGCCTTGCGCGCGGACGCCAGCCGCAACAACTGCTGAAGGCGTCCTCCGAAAGCGCCAAACGCCCAGGTAGCTCAGTTGGTAGAGCAGCGGACTGAAAATCCGCGTGTCGGTGGTTCGATCCCGCCCCTGGGCACCATTTTCGTAGCCGAGCACTCTTTCAACCGGGTCACGCCCTGTTCAATAGCTCACACCCTCAAGCGGTAACGCTGCGGCGGCTATGGGCGCGAACGCGCGCGAGCCACGCATCGTACAGCCGGTCGGTGAAGAGGCGATGCATGGTGGCGCAGCGCTCGCCGAGGTTTTGGCGAATTTGCTCGATGGGCTGCACGCTCTCCGACACGGGCTCGATGTCGTAGCCGAAGGTTGCGAGCCACTCTTCCATCATCGCCGCCGTGACCTCGGCATGCGCAACGATGGCGACCGTGTTGCCGAAGGCAAAAGCCTGCATTGGGCAGTGCGCGCTCGAATAGAGTGGCGCCGCCCCCGGCGGCAGGGTGAAGGCGTCGTGGTGCCAGATGAAGATGTCGAAGCTGTCAGGCACCGCGCCGAGCCAATCTCGGGAGACCGGATTGTCGACTTTCCGCACCTCGTGCCAGCCGATCTCCTTCTGCGGCATCGGCTCGACCGTCCCGCCCAACGCCTTGGCGATCAGCTGCGAGCCTAAGCAGTGTCCGAGCATCGGCACGCCTTCATCGGCGGCAATGCGAATGAGCTCGATCTCGTCGGCGAGCCAATCGTGGTCGTCGTTCGCGCTCATCGTGCCGCCGAGGAAGGCGAGGCCGGAGACATCGCCGATGGAGAGCGGAACCTTCTCTCCCTGATCGATCCTGACGATCTCCCAGGGCACCTTGCGGGCATCGAGATATTCGGCGAGCCGGCCCGGGTTGATCCAGTCTTCGTGGCGGAAGATCCGGATTGGTTTCACTGCATTGGCTCCAGGGGCTTTGCTCGAATCGTAGGCAAGTGCACTATCGAGCGCGCCGTGCTACCGTCAAAGTGATTAGTTTTCACTGGGTGTCCAGTTGAGCTCAACGGGATTGCCGCCTGCTGCGCGACGCATACCGCCTTTGCCCGGATTGAGGGCGTTTGAGGCCGTAGCGAGGCTTGCGAGCTTTCGCCGCGCCGCCGAGGAGCTTGCGGTCACGAAGTCGGCCGTGAGCCATCAGGTCCAGGCGCTCGAAGGCTATCTGGGCGTGCGGCTCCTGAACCGCGGCGCCGGGCGGATTTCGCTCACCGCCGCAGGAGAGGCGCTTCTGCCCGAGGTTCAGAGCGCTCTCGACCGGCTTGCCGGCGTCGTCGCCGATCTTCGCCACCGGTCCCGCACCGAGCCGCTCACCATCAGCCTCTTGCCGACCTTCGCCGTGCGCTGGCTGATCCCAAGGCTTGCCAATTTCAGAGAGCAGCACCCCGACATCGAGGTGCGCCTCGATGCCAGCCTGGAGGCGGCCGATTTCGACTCCTCAGGCGTCGATGTCGCCATCCGTTACGGGCGTGGCGAGTGGCCCGGGCTTCATTGCGAGCGCCTCATCGTCGAGTCGCTGACGCCGGTTTGCAGTCCTGCGCTGTTGCAGGGCCGCTCTCCTTTGCGGCAGCCGGCCGACTTGGCCCGGCACGTTCTACTGCACAATAGTGCCCACCCAGACGACTGGCCGCTGTGGTTGAAGACCGTAGGAGTGCGCGGCATCGATCTTGAGCGCGGGCCGCGCTTTGCCTATTCGGAACTCCTGCTCAAGGCCGCGGCCGAGGGCCTCGGTGTCGCCTTGGCCCGCCGCCACCTTATCGACAAGGATCTCGCCGACGGCACTCTTGTCGCTCCGTTCGGCACCGTGTGCGAGACGGGCTATAGCTATTGGCTGGTCTGGCCGCGCAAGCGCCACACCGACCGGCGGGTGGCGAGTTTTCGCAAGTGGGTCTTAGGTCAGCTCGACGGGCGCCAGGCGTGAGCCCTGAGCGCATCGAGATCGAGCGAAGCATCCTCGGCCATGTTACCGGTCGCGCTCCGCGGAAACCGGAAATTCGCCCGACTCATCAAAAGCTTGACCTTGACGAGAGCGGGCCGGACGCTATTCCCTCCCGAATGCGCTATAGTGTGACGGTGCCGTGACAAAACGGCCGCTCTTAGACGGTAACCCAAGAGGACATTATGGAAGACACCCCTTCCTTCGAGATTCCGCCGCAACTGCGCGAAATGGCCGAAAAGAACGTCGAGCAGGCGCGCGCGGCCTACGGCCAATTCATGGACTTCCTCACCCAGGCCATGAACACCTGGCAGAAGGGGGCAACGACCGGTGGCGCGTCGGCTTTCAAGACGGTGCAGGACCGCGCCATCTCCTTCGCCAAGGAGAACGCCGAGCGCTCGTTCAATCTCGCAAGCGAGATTGCCCGCGCCAAGGACGTTCAGGAGGTGCTGACGCTGCAGAGCCGTTTCGCTCAGACCCAGATGCAGCTCTTCGCGGTCCAGGCCCAGCAGCTCTCCTGGCTCATGGCCGACGCCATGCGGGAGATGCAGCCGAAGGCGTGATCGGGCGCCCGCGCGCCTAGTCGATCTGCTGCCCGAGATAGGCCGCCACGTCGTCGTGCATCTTGAACACGGCGTCCTTAAGCTCGGCCTCGGAAACCTTGTTGTCGATGGCGTTGACGACGCCGATCCACAGATTCTCCGGCATGCCGATCTCGGTCATGCGCGATTTGATGACGCCGCCGATGCCCTGGTCCTCGCCCGGCTGATAGAGCAGGAGCAAAAGGTTCGACTTGACGGCGACCTCGTACAGCGTGCCGGCCGGGTTGCCGAACTTCTCGGCGATCTCGCGTCCGACATCGGCGCCGTCGCCCTGGATCAGATAGTGGATCACGTCGGCGTAGGTTTGCGATGAATCGGGCGAACGGGGCGGAAACGGCTTGATCTCGATCTGCATGGCGTCGGCGAGCGGCTTCATCGCCTTCATGATCTCGTCGACCTTGTCGTCGTGATTGCCCTGCGCGTAAAGAAGCCCGGCGATGCTGATCTGGTCGCCGAGGCGCCAGGCGGCGGCCTTGGCGAGTTCTTCGGTCCCGGCCTGTGCGTCGCCTGTGAAGAATAGAAGTAGAAGCGTACCTGCGAGCGCCGGGACCAAGACGCTCCGGCGGCTCAAGGCTCCAAGCAAGCCCCGCAAACTCGTGACGCGCAACTCTGCCTCCCGTAGATCGGGCCGGGCACAAGTGCGCGGCCAAGCTTAAGATAGCCTGTCAATTGATCGCA
>NZ_DASRGO010000206.1:0-54014 GCF_035650995.1 Methyloceanibacter sp.
TCGGGCATGATGCGCCAGCAGAACACCATCATCACCACGACGAGCGGAAGGGTGAAGCTCGCATCGGCCGGCAAACCCCAAGGCACCGCGGTTGCGAGAACCGCGAAGAGGACCGAGAGCGCAGGCAGGATCGTGCTCATGGGTCGGCTTGGGCCGCTGTGGCAGCCTGGGCCGGGACGGCCTCCTCGCCGCCGGCATGTTTGACGGCAGCGCCAACCGGGTTGACGGGCGGAGCGGGTTCGACCGGTGCGGCGGCCGGTCCGGAGGTTAGGCTTGCGGGCGGCGTCGCGCTCGCAGGCGTCGCCGACAAGGGACGGTCGATGGGACCCGCGACGGGATCGCTGCTCACCAGCTCGGGCGTGTCGAAGAATAGGACGCTCACCACGTCGAGCGCGCCGAGATCGGCATAGGGGCGCACCCTGAAGGCGCCCCGCGTGCCGGTCACGGTGCCGACGCGAAGTCCGCGCGGAAGCATGCCCTCGCTGCCCGAGGTATAGACCTCGTCGCCCTCGTAGATCGTGGCCCCGTCGGGAAGGAAATCGAGCCTGAGCTCGGCGCTGTTGTCGCCCGAGGCCATGGCGCGCACGCCGGCCGGCCCGACCAGCACCGGGATATGACTGTTGAGGTCGTTCAACAGAAGCACGCGCGTAACCGATGAGCCGGCATCGACCGTCCGCCCGACGAGACCGTCGCCGTCGATGACCGCGTAGCCGATGCGAACACCGTTGTCGCGGCCGAGGTTGATCAGCGCGCTCCTGAGAAACGGCCCGCGCGCATCGGCGATGACGCTGCCGGTGACGAAGTGGAGGGCGGGCTCGTCCACCGCGTTGAGCAAGGCACGCAGCCGCGCGTTCTTGCGCTCGAGCAGCTTGGCGTTCCACTCCCACTGCCTGAGCTGCTCGTTCTCGGCCTTGAGCCGATCGATCTCCCGGAAAGCATCGGCATAGGAGCGTGCGCGCATCAGAAACTGACGCCCCTCGAGCACGGGAATAGAGGCAGCCTCGAGCAGCGGAGCGCTGAGATCGACCAAGCGCGCGCGCGCCTCGTCGAGGCCGCCATTGCCGAGACGGCTCAGCACCAGCAGCAGTGCGCAGAAGAAATAGAGCGTGAAGGTGAGAAGCTCGCCCCGAGCCCGCCGCCATGAGCGGCGGGGATCGCGGTAGATCGACGATGCCGCCCCACGCATCCTTAAATCTCGCTCGAGGCGGCGCCTTGGGAAGCGCCTTCCTCTCTATGGGGCTCGCAAGCCGGAAGCCCCTTCGTCAGTACCGTTGGCTCACGGCTTGATCAGAAGATGAGCCATGGCGTCGAGCTGCTCCAAGACCATGCCGGTTCCCCGCACCACGCAGCGCAAGGGATCTTCGGCGATCTTGAACTTGACGCCGGTTTCTTGGGCGAGCCGCACGTCGAGCCGTTCGAGCAGCGCCCCTCCTCCCGTAAGATAGATGCCCGAGTCGCACAGATCGGCGACGAGCTCGGGCGGAACGTCGGCAAGCGCCTGGCGAATTCCGCCGACGATCTGCTGGATGGGCAGGCTCAGCGCCTCGGCGATGTCCTGCGGCTCGAGCTCGATCTCGGTGGGGAAGCCGCGTTGCAGGTCGCGCCCCTTCATGTGGATGGTGACGCGTTCGCCGTTGGCCTTGGCGAGCGCGGAGCCTTGCTCCTTCTTGACGGCCTCGGCGCTCGCCGAGCCGATCAGAAGATGGTGCTTGAAGCGCACGTAATTGACGATCGCCTCATCCATGGCGTTGCCGGCGGTGCGGATCGAATGCGAGTAGATCACGTCTCCCATCGACAGAACGGCGATGTCGGTCGTGCCGCCGCCGATATCGACGATCATCGAGCCGCGCGTCTCGGTGATGGGTAGGCCGGCCCCGATCGCCGCCGCGACCGGTTCCTCGATCAGGTAGACGCGCCTTGCGCCCGCCGAAAGTCCCGCCTCGTGTACGGCGCGACGCTCGACCGGAGTGGCGCTCGCCGGGACGCAGATCATGATGCGCGGGCTGGAGAACAGCGAGCGGCGCTGCACGCGGCGAATGAAATGCTTGATCATCTCTTCGGCCGCGGCGAAGTCGGCGATCACGCCGTCGCGCAGCGGCTGGATGGTCTCGATCTTGCTCGGCGTGCGGCCGAGCATGGTTTTGGCTTCGCGGCCGACGGCGATGACCTTGCGCTCGCCGTCGCGCTGTTGCGTGACGGCGACGACCGAAGGCTCGTCAAGAACAATCCCCCGCCCGGGCACGTAAACCAGCGTGTTGGCCGTGCCTAGATCGATGGCCATGTCCCTTGAGACAAGGCCGAAAGCTTGCGAGAACATACTCCCGCCTCAATTCGGCTCAGCACCGAGAGCCAAGAACGCCACTAAAATTACGCCCGATTGACAGCGTCAAACGTGCTTCGCCGTCGCCTGCGCGTTGCGCCATGTTGCGGCAAATTGGTCTAGCGAGCAATGCGTCGGAAGCCTGATTCGAAAAAACAATTTGCTTGCCAGAGTCCGGCGGAAGACGGCACCGCTTGCGCCCTCTTTGGCGACGCCCTTTGCCACAATTTGCAGGATGTTAAGGCGAAGTTTTAAGCACTTGTCACAATGTGGCGGCCCTCAATCGGATTTGGTCAAGGAGCCCGCGCAAAACCGAGGCGGCCGACGTCCACCGGCCGCCTCGAATTCCGGATCGAGTGATTCGGGGGCCTAAGAAGCGAGCATGCTTTCGGGCTTCCGCCGTCCCTCGCGCGCGAGCAGCTTGTTCAGCGCGCTCACATAGGCGCGCGCCGAGGCGACGAGGGTGTCGGTATCGGAGCCGCGCCCCGTCACGGTCTTGCCGTCGGCCTCGAGCCGCACCGTCACCTCGGCCTGGGCGTCGGTACCTTCGGTGACCGCGCCCACCTGGTACAGCGCAAGCTTTGCTTCGTGCGGAACGATGGCCTTGATGGCGTTGAAGGTCGCGTCAACCGGACCATCGCCCGTCGCCTCATAAGTCTGGTGTCTGCCTTCGAGGTCGAGGGTGATGGTGGCTTTCTTGGGTCCCCCGGTACCAGCAATCACCGTCAGCGCGGCGACCTTGATGCGGTCGTGAGCCGAGGCAATCTCCTGGTCGACCAAAGCCTCGAGATCCTCGTCATAGACGTGCTTCTTGCGGTCGGCGAGCGCCTTGAAACGGATGAAGGCATCCTCGAAGGCGTTGTCGCCGAGCTCGTAGCCGAGCTCCTTCAGCTTCTCACGGAAGGCGTGGCGCCCGGAGTGCTTGCCCATGACGAGCGAGGATTCCTTCAGCCCGACGCTCTCCGGGGTCATGATCTCGAAGGTCTCGGCGTGCTTCAGCACGCCGTCCTGGTGGATCCCGCTCTCGTGGGCGAAAGCGTTACGGCCGACGATGGCCTTGTTGTACTGCACCGGGAAGGCGGTCACGCGCGAGACGAGCTTGGAGGCGCGCGTCAGCATGGTGGTGTCGATGCCGGTGTAGAACGGCATCACATCGCCGCGCGTCCTGATGGCCATGACGATCTCCTCGAGAGCCGCATTCCCCGCCCGCTCGCCGAGCCCATTGACGGCGCACTCGACCTGACGCGCGCCGGCGGCCACGCCCGCCAAAGAATTGGCGACGGCGAGGCCGAGATCGTTGTGGCAATGGGTCGAGAACACCGTGCGCTCGGCGCCCGGCACCCGCTCGACGATCATGCGGATGAGCGCCGCAAATTCGTCCGGCGTGGCGTAGCCGACCGTGTCGGGAATGTTGACGGTGGTGGCGCCGGCCTTGATCGCCGCCTCGACGCAGCGGCACAGGAAATCGTGCTCGGTGCGGGTCGCATCCATCGCCGACCATTCGACGTCGTCGGTGTAGCTCCGGGCGCGGGCCACGGAGGCCGTGACGCGGGCAAGCACCTCGGCCTCGTCGATCCCCATCTGATATTTGCGGTGGAGCGGCGATGTGCCGATGAAGGTGTGGATGCGGCCGCGCTTGGCCGGTTTGATCGCTTCGGCGCAGCGGTCGATGTCTTTCATCTGCGCCCGCGCGAGCCCGCAGATCACCGCTTTCTTGGCGCGCCGCGCGATCTCCTGCACCGAGTTGAAATCGCCCTCCGAGGCGATAGGGAAGCCCGCCTCGATAATGTCGACGCCCATCTCGTCGAGCAGTTCGGCCACCTCGAGCTTCTCGTCGAAGGTCATGGTGGCGCCAGGGCACTGCTCGCCGTCGCGCAAGGTCGTGTCGAAGATGACCACGCGCTCGCGCTCGGGCTGCGCGGGCGTCGGGTCTTTGCGGTTGGAATCCATGTGTCTCGTCCTTAGCTCGTGGACGTCAGTCTAACATGACTGACGAGTCGATTGAATTTTCGCGGGTTTAGCCTGGTGTCCCCTGAACGCCCGCCCCGCCGTTGTGCGAGGCCCTGAGGAGCTCAGGGGCGACTAAGGACGAGTTTCAAAAGGGCGAGCGCGGTCGCCGGCGCGACGGCGCCGGTTGCGAACCCGATCTGGCTGCTCAGCCTCTGCATGGCGCGCAAATTAATGCCAAGGCCGCCCGTGGGCAAGCCCAAGGGCGGACGTCGAGGCTTCTTCTGAGGGGAGAAGCCTCGACAGCCGGCCGTTCGACCAGCGCGGGCTCAGTGGCGCGCGCTGAAGCTCGCGTGACGCGCCGTGGCGGTGAGACCGGCGAACTCACGGTGGCTCATATGGATCAGCGTCTCGTGATCGCCGCCCTCGAAATAAACGTCGGGCTGCTCGTCGATGCTGTCGTCAACGAGCATATCGAGGCCGTAGCACTCGCTCACGACCGGTATGGCGCCTCGCGCGCAATCCTCGAACAGCTCTTCGGCCTCGCGCTCGGTGGCAAGCTCGACATCGCTGCCGAATTGCCTCTTGAGCTCGGAAAGCCGGATGTGATGCGAAGCGGGAAGCACGGCGACGGCATAGCCGACGTCGTCGCGAAGCAGGACGGCCTTGGCCAGACGGTCGCCCGGTATGCGGCAGGTCTCGGCCGTCTGCATCGAGGTGCTGGTCGGCTCGTGCGCAATCACCTCGTATTTGACGTGCTTCGAGTCGAGATATCGTTCCAATGTGAGGGCAATGGCCATGTTCTAGCCTCCTTCCGCGAAAGTAAACCTCGCAGTCCGTAGGCAGCAGCCCCCCTAACGCCTTTCGGCGCGCGGCTGCTCGAACATGGATTGAATAATACCCCTCGCGTTGCCCAGCCACAATCGGTCTAAAACGCCGCCCGCGTCAGGCAGTCTCGCCGCGCTTTTGCTTGTCGGGGCGGCGCCGGCGCGGGGTGGCCAGAGGGGGCGGAACGAAGCCCGGTAGCTCGGCATCGGGCTGATTGACGAAGATAAGCACCCCGAGCACCGCCATATAGAAGCGGAAGGCGGCCTCTTGCCCGTTCCAGGTGGAGGATTGCCACATGGCGAACCACTCGCCGGCGACGACCATGAAGCCGAAATACCAGACGAGGAAGGCGAGCAGGCAGGCTGCGACCGTATAGACCTTGGCCTGATTGAACACTTCGGCCGGCTCGTTGCGGACCTGAAACAGGCGGACGGCTCCGGCGAAAAAGAGCGCGCCGGTTACGCCCTCGGCGGCGATGATGAGCGCATAGGCGATCTGCCAAAGCAGCGGGTTGGTGATCGAACGGTACATGAGCGCGTTGCCGGGAAAGGTCGTGTCCATGCTCATGACGTGCTGCACGAAGAGATAGTTCGTGCCGTAGTCGGTGATGTTGTCGAAGGTCACGAGCAGGCAGAAGGAAGCGAGCGCAAGGCTCATGACGATCTTGGCGTAGCGGGTGATCAGCATCGCTCGCGTGCCCCCAAGCTCAAGGGAATGCACGAACTCTACCGTCAAACGGACCCAATCGTGCCCGGCTTGGTGCGGCCATCCACGACTTTTACCGCCCGCGGATACCGTCTGGGGACTTTCAACTCGCCCCGCCCCTGGCGGACGGAAAGAAGGCGAAACCAGCCCGCGCCTAGTTTCGCCTCAACTGCCAACTCGCCGCGATTTATCGATCGGATCCTCAGCCGCCGCACATTTGGGAGGCGACCTGGTCTCCAACCTTGATCAGGCCCTGAAGCACTGCACCCGCCGTTGCGCCAGCCCCGGGGATGAACACCACCACCCCAGCCAAGAATTCCAGCACGGGCTTGGCCTTGGGCCAGATCGAGCAGAAGTCGCTCGGTTTCACTGCCGCGACCGTGATCGAGGCCGCCGCAGGCCCGCTCTTCTGGGCGGTAGCGACCTGTCCAACGATTTCTTTGGCTATGCCTTCGGCATCGAACTTCATGGGCGCATCCTCCGTTTAAATCTACTAAAGCGAGAGGATGACGATTCAACACGTTTAGGTTGTATCGTCCAACGCGAGCAACGGCGCCTTTTGAACCAAGTGCGGCGGAGACCCGTGGATGGACGGAAGGCGGAGGCCCCCGGGCGGCGCTCAGCGCATGAGCTTGGCCAGAGCGTCACGGCAGTCAGGCGTCAGCGAGGGCTTGTTGGCTTCGAGGCAGCTGATGGCGCGACCTTGCCCGAGATCGACGCCGGGGCAATGCGCGTTGAAATCGGCGCGGCAGGCGCGCGCGAGCAGGAACTTCTTCCGCGGCGGGATGAAGCCGATGGTTGGCGGCGTGGCACCTCCCGTTGCGGCAGGTGTAACGGGAGCCGTTGCTTCGGTCGCGGCAGACTTCGATTTCGCGGCAGAGACGGCGTCGGAAGCGCTTGTTGCGGCAGTATTGTCCGGCCCTTGAACCGCCGCCTTCGATGAAACAGCAGGCGCCGCCTTTTCTGCGGCCTTTGCCGGCGGGGCGGACACGGCGGCGGAGCTTTCTCCCTTTGCCCCCGGCGACGGCGCGCTCTGCCCGGCGGCAGTCGTCGCCGCGCCCGATTGTGTCGCGGTGAACGCGGCAGAGGATGCTTTGTCGGTCGATACGGGCGTGGCCGCATTCTCAGCCCCATCCGGCGCCGGCGCGGGCGAAGACTCGACCGGAGCCGCCGCTGGCTTGGTCTCGGCCGCGGGCTTTGCCGCTGACCCGGCCGTGCCGGACCCAGCCGGGGGCGCGGCCGTGGCCAACACCGCTTTCACCGCCTGCTGACAGGGCGCCGACAGACTCGCGAGGTGGTCCTTGAGACACTGGAACGCCTCGGCGCCACCCCGGGGCACGCCCCAGCAGTTCGACATGAAATCGGAGCGGCAATTGGCCTTGATCGCGGCCAATTGCTCATCGCTCGGCTTCGCTGAAGCCAAATCGGCGCCCGCCAGAACAGAGAACGCCAGCGCAAGAATGCCGACAGATGCCGGCGCCGAAGCGAAGACCCTCATGCAACCCTCCGTCCGCCAGGCTAGTTCTTGCTTTTGTCGACCATCTTGCGCTCGGCGATCCACGGCATCATGGCGCGCAGGCGCTTGCCCACCTCTTCCATCTGGTGGTTGTCGCATTTGGCGCGCATCGCCTTGAACGAGGTCTGGCTCACCTTGTTCTCGAGCATCCAATCCTTCACGAACTTGCCGGACTGGATGTCGGCGAGCACTTCCTTCATCGCCTCCTTGCTCGCCTTGCCCACAACGCGCGGGCCGGACACGTACTCGCCGTACTCGGCGGTGTTCGACACAGAATAGTTCATGTTGGCGATGCCGCCCTCATAGATGAGGTCGACGATCAGCTTCACCTCGTGCACGCATTCGAAATAGGCCATCTCCGGCGCATAGCCCGCCTCGACGAGGGTCTCGTAGCCATTGCGCATCAATTCGACGAGGCCGCCGCACAGGACCGACTGCTCGCCGAAGAGATCCGTCTCGCATTCCTCGCGGAAGGTGGTCTCGATGATGCCCGCTCTGCCGCCTCCGATGGCGGCGGCATACGAGAGGGTCAGGTCGTGCGCGTTGCCGGTCGCGTCCTGGGCGATAGCCATGAGACAGGGAACGCCCGCACCCCGCATATATTCCGCGCGCACCGTGTGGCCGGGGCCCTTCGGCGCCACCATGCACACATCCATGTCGGGGCGCGGCTCGATCAGGTTGAAATGAATGTTGAGCCCGTGGGCGAAGAAAAGGGCCGAGCCCTGCTTCATGTTGGGCTTCAGCTCCTTTTCCCAGATGCCGGCCTGGAGCTCGTCGGGGGTGAGCATCATCACCACGTCGGCCCATTTCGCCGCCTCAGGCACGTCCATGACCTTGAGACCCGCCTTCTCAGCCTTGGCGACCGACTTCGAGCCGGGGCGGAGGCCGACGGCCACGTCCTTGACGCCTGAGTCTTTGAGGTTCAGCGCGTGCGCATGACCCTGGCTGCCATAGCCAATAATGGCGACCTTCTTGCCCTTGATGAGATTGAGATCGGCGTCGCGATCGTAGTAAACGCGCATACGGGTGTCCCCTGCCTGTAAGGTTCGTTTGCTCGGGCGCGTTTGTGACGCCCGGAGCGGCACTTTGCAAGGGGTCTTGCCCCGCGTCCGACCGGCCGGGGAGCGATTTGAGGAAGGAATTCGTCGTGAAGAACATCGACCGCTGGTTCATCTTGATCGGACTGCTGTTCGGCATTTCTGGCTTCGCCTTCGGCATCTGGGTGGGCGTGAGCGAGCATTTCGAGCTCGCGCCGGTGCATGCCCATATCAACCTCGTGGGCTTCGCCTCGATGGTACTGTTCGGGCTCATGTATCGGGCCTACCCGGCGCTCGCCGAGAGCAAGCTCGCGGCCGCCCATTTCGTGATCTTCCCATCGGCGCGGTCCTGTTCATCGCGGGCATACCGCTCGCGCAAGCGCACCAGACCATCGCGCTCGCCGTGATCGGCTCGCTCTTGGTGCTGGCGGGCCTTCTCGTGTTCCTCGCCAATTTCCTGCTGAACGCGTTCAGCGCGAAGGCGCGCGGCTAGAGCGATGAGGGCTTCGGCCTCCGGACAAAATCAGGCCAACGTCCCGCGCTAGAATTAGATTTGTGAAGATGGAAGGTGAAGGGGGGAGCCATGTCTCGACCCTCAACTTTGTGTTTTGCCGTCTTGCTCGGAATTCTCGGGTCGATATTCATCGATATCGGCTCCGCCGATGCGGCACAGAAGATTTGCGATGCGAAGTGCCGCTGCCTTGCGATCTACGGGGCATTCTGGATCGGCAGCAGCGGTCAATGCTGTGTCGCAACCGGGAGCGGCAGGAAAACAAAGGTGACGTGCACGTCCCCGAGTCGCTGAGGTCTCGCCTTAACCGCAGCTCTTGCCTCGAGCTCACATCCGCTCGGGCCCGCGGGAGATGGCGGCAAGCCCGGTGCGGGCAACCTCGACCAGGCCGAGCGGCTGCATCAAGGTGATGAACTGCTCGATCTTCGACTGCTTGCCGGTGATCTCGAACACGAAATGCTCGGTCGAGGCGTCGATCACCTGGGCGCGGAAAGCCTCGGCGAGCCGCAGCGCCTCGACCCGCTTCTCGCCCTTGCCGGCGACCTTGACCATGGCGAGCTCGCGCTCGATCGGGTTGCCCTTGACCGTGAGATCGGTCACCGAGTGGACCGGCACCAGCCGCTCCAACTGATGCTGGATCTGCTCGATCACCAATGGCGTCCCGGTGGTGACGATGGTGATGCGGGAGAGATGCGCCTCGTGCTCGGTCTCCGACACGGTGAGCGATTCGATGTTGTAGCCCCGCCCCGAGAACAGGCCGATGACGCGCGCAAGCACGCCGGGCTCGTTGTCGACGAGCACGGTCATGGTGTGGGTTTCGGACTTCTCCTCGCGTTTCTCGAGCGGGTATGCCGAACCGGGCTGGCTCATCAATGCCCTCCCTCTTCCGAGTTGGGACCGCCCCTGCCCCCGAGCTCGAGCATGCGGAGCGCCGCCGCGATGAGAAAGATCGAGCCGGGAAGCACCAGCATCGGCCATTCGAACAGCTTGCCGGAATCGACGGTGCCGACCACGACGCGGGCGAAGATGACGATCAGGACGACGATAACGACCTCGGCGAGCGTTGCCTTGAGCTGGCCCACGCCTCCGACCTTCATCCAGTTGGGAAGCTTCTCGCCGTAGCCCTCCGGCAGCGTGAACACGAAGCCGATGGCGATGCCGTAGGCGAAGATCACGAGCACGATGCCGAACAGGAAGGCGTCGACGGCTTCGAGCACCGGAACCACGACCTGGGCGCCGGAAAAGAAATCGTGCCAGGCGTGATAAAGGTAGCGCGCTCCTTGCAGGAACATCAGCAGCGCGCCGACGATGGCGCCGGCCGAGCCGATCAGCATGATCGTCCTGAGGCCGAGCAGAACGTTCAGCACTGTGCGGGTCCCCGAGGTCATGGTTAGACCATCACCTTGCCTTCCTCGGTGATGGCGTTCTCGATGTCCTCTTCGGTCAGGTCGTCGCCCATCAGCATGTGGTTGTGCGCCTCCCCGCTCGGGATCATGGGGAAGCAGTTGGCGTGCTTGTCGACACGGCAGTCGAAGATGACCGGCTTGGGCGTGGCGATCATTTCCCGGATCGCATCGTCGAGCTCCGACGGCTTCTCGGCCCTGATGCCGACCGCTTGATAGGCCTCGGCGAGCTTGACGAAATCAGGCAGCGCCGCGGTGTAGGAATGGGAATAGCGGCCGCCGTGCAGGAGCTCCTGCCACTGCCGCACCATGCCCATATATTCGTTGTTCAAAATGAAGATCTTGATCGGCAGGTCGTACTGCGCCGCCGTCGACATCTCCTGCATGGTCATCAGCACCGAGGCCTCGCCGGCAATATCGATGACGAGCGATTTCGGGTGCGCCACCTGAACGCCGACAGCGGCCGGCAGGCCGTAACCCATGGTGCCGAGCCCGCCAGAGGTCATCCAACGGTTCGGCTCCTCGAACTTGAAAAATTGCGCCGCCCACATCTGATGCTGCCCGACCTCGGTCGTGATGTAGACGTCATGGTCTCGGGTCAGCGCGTAGAGCCGCTCGATGGCGTATTGCGGCATGATCACATCGTCGCGGTGGCGGTAATGAAGGCATTTCCGCGCCCGCCAGTTGTCGATCGTCGCCCACCAAGCCTTGAGCGCAGCCTTGTCGAGCTTGGGCTTCCGCGCGGCCCACGCGTCGATCATCTGCTCGAGCACGTGCGCGCAGTCGCCGACAATGGGGAGATCGACCTTGACGTTCTTGTTGATCGAGGACCGGTCGATATCGACGTGAATCTTTTTCGAGCCGGGCGAGAAGGCATCGATCCGGCCGGTGATGCGGTCGTCGAAGCGTGCGCCGATGCAGATCATCACGTCGCAATCGTGCATGGCGTTGTTGGCCTCGTAGGCGCCGTGCATGCCGAGCATGCCGAGCCACTGCTTGTCTGAGGCCGGGTAAGCGCCAAGCCCCATCAGCGTCGAGGTGATGGGAAATCCGGTCATGCGCACGAGCTCGCGGAGCCGCGCGCTCGCGAGCGGACCCGAATTGATCACGCCGCCGCCGGTATAGAAGATCGGCCGCTTGGCGCCCGCCATCAACTCGATGGCCGCCTGGATCGCGCGGTCATCGCCGACCGTCTTGGGGTTGTAGCTCTTGTGCTGCGAGTTGCTGAGCCCGGAATAGATACCCTTGGCGAATTGAATGTCCTTCGGAATATCGACCACGACCGGACCGGGACGGCCCGTGCGCGCGACGTAGAAGGCCTCGTGCAGGACGCGGGCGAGGCTGTTCACGTCCTTGACCAGATAGTTGTGCTTGGTGCAGGGCCGCGTGATGCCGACCGTGTCGCATTCCTGGAACGCGTCGTTGCCGATCAGGTGAGTGGGCACCTGTCCGGTAATGCACACGAGGGGGATCGAATCGAGCAGCGCGTCGGTCAGCCCGGTGACGGCGTTGGTCGCGCCGGGGCCTGAGGTCACAAGCACCACGCCGACCTTGCCGGTCGAGCGCGCATAGCCTTCCGCGGCGTGAACCGCGCCTTGCTCGTGGCGCACGAGGATGTGCTTCAAGCGATCCTGCTGGAACAGCTCGTCGTAGATCGGAAGCACGGCACCCCCGGGATAGCCGAAGATGTGCTCGACCCCTTGATCGGCGAGAGCCTCAAGCACGATCTGGGCGCCTGTCATCGCGCGCGACATGTCGTTCTCACTCACTCGGTAAAAGAAAGCCCTCGCGCCTTCAGGGTCCGCGGGGCCGTCAAAGCTCGAGGAATAGCGAAAAAGCGTGAATAAGGCGCGCACCCTAAGGTTTTCAAGACGGGGGGTCAACGGCAATTGCGAATGAATGATAAGTTTAGCCGCACCTACCTTTGCAAAAATTGCGCATTGGTCGATCTCTACGCATTTTTCTTGCGCCCACCCGAGTGGTCCCAATTGGTCGCAGAAATTCACCCAATTGACGGCCGGACGCTGGACAAGACGCGCGCTTCCGCTTATCTCGCTAACCCTTGATGGATCGCGTCGGCATTCCTGGCGTTTTCGCGATATCCACCTAACGCTCTTTCCTCCCACCGATGCCGCAGGTCCAATCCGAATCTTCTGTCGCCAATGGCGTCGATGCGGAGGCGCATGCCCCCCACACCTTCTGGGCGCTCACGCTCGGAAGCATGGGCGTGGTGTTCGGCGACATCGGCACGAGCCCACTCTATGCCTTTCGCGTCGCGTTGCAGGCGGCCGCGGGACCAAGCAACATTGTCGTGCGCGAGAGCGTGCTCGGCGTCCTGTCACTTATTCTCTGGGCACTAATCCTCGTCGTCACCTGCAAATACGTGCTCATCCTGCTGCGCGCCGACAACAAGGGCGAAGGCGGCACGCTGTCGCTCATGGCGCTGGCGCAAGGAGCGCTGGGCCAGGGGCGCATCCGCTTCACCATGCTCGTGCTGGGGATGATCGCCGCCTCCCTGTTTTACGGCGACGCCCTCATCACCCCCGCCATCTCGGTCCTGTCGGCGGTCGAAGGTCTCGAGGTCGGCGCGCCTCAATTGCAGGAATATGTGGTCCCGCTCACCGTGCTCATCCTGTTCGCCCTGTTTGCCGTGCAGTCGCGCGGCACGGCCCGCGTGGCCTCTCTGTTCGGACCGATCATGACCATCTGGTTCGTCACCCTCGGCGCGCTCGGCCTCGTCCATATCGCCGATGAGCCGGGCGTGTTCGCCGCGCTCAATCCGATGCACGGGATCAACTACCTCGCCAGCCACGGCTTCGTCGGACTGGTCACCCTCGGCGCGGTGTTCCTCGCCGTGACCGGCGCCGAGGCGCTCTATGCCGATCTCGGCCATTTCGGCCGTAAGCCGATCGCGACGGCCTGGCTCTATTTCGTGCTGCCGGCGCTCGTCCTCAATTATTTCGGACAAGGGGCGCTCGTTCTTTCCGAACCCACGGCGATCGCCAACCCGTTCTACCGCATGGTGCCGTCATGGGGTCTCTACCCCATGATCCTGCTCGCCACCGCCGCGACCATCATCGCGAGCCAGGCCGTGATAACCGGCGCCTTTTCGCTCACCAACCAGGCGGTCCAGCTCGGTCTTCTGCCCCGCATTCAGATCAAACGTACGTCGGCGACCCAGGCCGGACAGATCTACATTCCGCGCATCAATACCCTGCTGCTTGTCGGCGTCGTGCTCCTCGTCCTCTTGTTCCGTTCCTCGGGTGCGCTCGCCGCAGCCTATGGCGTGGCCGTCACCGGCACCATGCTGGTCGACGGGCTGATGGGCTTCACCGTGATCTGGCGGGTGTGGAAATGGTCGCTCGGCGCCGCGGCGGCCCTCATGGTTCCTTTCGTGCTGATCGACTTCACCTTCCTGATCGCCAATCTGCTGAAAGTCCCGCAAGGGGGCTGGGTCCCGCTCCTGATCGGCGGCTCGCTCGTCACCGTCATGCTGACCTGGCGCAAGGGGGCGGATATTCTCATGGCCAAGACGCGGCGGCTCGAAATGCCGGTCGAGGATCTGATCAAGATGCTCGAGAAGAAGCCGCCGCCGCGCGTGCCCGGCACCGCCGTGTTTCTCACCGCCGCGCCGGAGAGCGCGCCGACGGCCCTGCTGCACAGCCTGAAGCACTACAAGGTGCTGCACGACAACAACGTCATTCTCACCATCGTGGTCGAGAACGTGCCGCGCATCGCGCTCCAGGACCGCGTGGAAATGCAGAAAATCGGCGAGCAGTTCATGCGCGTCGTGCTGCATTTCGGGTTCATGGAGCGGCCCAATATTCCCAAGGCGCTGGCCATCGCGCGCAAAGTGGGCTGGAGCTTCGATATCATGTCTACGTCGTTCTTCCTGTCGCGCCGCGTGCTCCGCCCGGACGTTCGCTCGGGGATGCCCGCCTGGCAGGACAATCTGTTCATTTTTCTGGCGCAGACCGCCGACGACGCAACGAGCTATTTCCAGCTCCCGACCGACCGGGTGGTGGAGATCGGCACGCAAGTCACGGTGTGAGCCGACGCCGGTGTTCCGCACTGTGGACAGAGCGCTCCTTTTAGGTCTATGCCCGCGTCTTCACGCGGCATTACTCTCCTGACAATGGCAGCAAACACCAGCGTCGCCGGGCACAGCAACGGAACCGAGCTTGCGGCCTCGCGCGGGCACGAGCAATTCTTCGCGCTGATGCTCGGCTGCATCGGCGTCGTCTATGGCGACATCGGCACGAGCCCGCTCTATGCCTTTCGCGAGTCGGTGCTTGCCGCAGTCGGCGGCTATACCCCGCCGAGCCAGGAGATCATTCTCGGCATCCTGTCGCTCATCATCTGGGCGCTCATCCTCATCGTCACGGTGAAGTACGTGATGATCCTGCTGCGTGCCGACAACAACGGCGAAGGCGGCACGCTCGCCCTGATGGCGCTCGCGCGGCGCGCGATCGGCGGCAACGGCTTCACCATCCTCCTGCTCGGCATAACGAGCGCCGCCCTGTTCTACGGCGACGCCATGATCACGCCGGCGCTCTCGGTGCTGTCGGCAGTGGAAGGCCTCGAGGTCATCCAGCCGGCGCTCGCCCCTTACGTGGTGCCGGTCGCGGTCGTGATCCTATTTGCCCTGTTCGCGGTGCAGTCGCACGGCACGGCTCGTGTCGCCACCTTCTTCGGACCCATAACGGTCGTGTGGTTCATCGCTCTCGCTTTCGGCGGTGCTTGGCACGTCGCACAAACTCCAGCCGTGCTCGCCGCTTTCAATCCGCTGCACGGGGTGAGCTTCCTTCTCTCCAACGGCCTGATCGGGCTTCTCACTCTCGGCGCCGTGTTCCTCGTGGTGACCGGCGCGGAAGCGCTTTACGCCGATCTCGGCCATTTCGGCCGGGGCCCGATCAAGATGGCCTGGCTTACCATCTGCCTTCCCGCCCTCACCATCAATTATCTCGGCCAAGGCGCCCTCCTCCTCGCCGACCCGCATGCCATCGATAACCCGTTCTTCCTGCTCTACCCCAGTTGGATGCTCGCCCCCATGGTGATCCTCGCCACGGCGGCAACGGTCATCGCCAGCCAGGCGGTGATCAGCGGGGCCTATTCGCTCACGCGCCAGGCGATTCAACTCGGGCTGTTGCCGCGGCTTGAGATTCGCCACACCTCGGAGTCGCAATTCGGGCAAATCTTCATTCCGCGGGTCAACTTCATCCTGCTCGTCGGCGTGCTCCTTCTCGTGGTGCAGTTCAGGTCGTCGGGCGCGCTCGCCTCGGCCTACGGCATCGCCGTGACCGGCACCATGGTGGTGACCGCAATCATGGCCTTCATCGTGATCTGGAAATACTGGCGCTGGCCTCTTTGGGCCGCGGCCGCGTTGATGACGCCGTTCCTGTTCGTCGACCTCATCTTTCTCGGCGCCAATCTGCTCAAGGTGTTCCAGGGCGGATGGGTACCGCTCATGATCGGCGGCATGATCATGACGGTGATGCTGACCTGGGTTAAGGGCGCCCGCATCCTCGCCGCCAAGACGCGCCGGCTCGAAACGCCGATCGAGGATCTGATCGAGACGCTGGAGCTGGAGAAGCACCAGCCGCACAGGGTGCCCGGTACGGCCGTGTTCCTCACGGCGGACCCGGACAGCGCGCCGACGGCGTTGCTGCACAGCCTCAAGCACTACAAAGTGCTGCACGAGCAGAACGTCGTGCTCACCATCGTTACCGAAAGCACGCCGCGAGTGACCCAGGGGGAGCGGGTGACCGTCGCTCCGCTGGGCAAGATCTTCACCCGCGTGTTGCTGCGCTTCGGCTTCATGGAGACGCCGAACATCCCGAAGGCACTCGGGCTTGCCCGCAAACAGGGCCTCACCTTCGACATCATGTCGACGTCCTTCTTCCTGTCCCGCCGCTCGGTGCGGCCGGCGACCAAGTCGGGCATGCCGATCTGGCAGGACCGGCTATTCATCATCCTCGCCAAGAACGCCGACGACGCTTCGAGCTATTTCCAGCTCCCCACCGACCGGGTGGTCGAAATCGGCACGCAGGTCACGGTGTAGTTGGCGTCGCAGACGACCGGGGGTCCCGCTTTCGCGGGACGACATCCATAATCGAGGCAGCCGCTGCGGCCGCGTCGGGGAACCACACCCAATCAGCCATGTAGCGCCGCGCCCAGGTCATCTGCCGCTTGGCGTAACGCCGGGATTCGGTCTTCGCCTTGGCGACGGCTTCTTCGAGACCGATCGTCCCGGCAAGGTAGGCCGCAAGCTCGCGCATGCCATGCGCGCGCATGGCGGGAAGGCCCTCGTCGAGGCCGAGAGCGAGCAGCGCCTCGACCTCCTCGATCGCGCCCGCCGCGATCATGCCATCGAAGCGGGCATCGATCGCCGCATAAAGCGGCTCGCGCTCGGGCGCGACGACGAGCCTGATCACTTCGTGCGGCTCGAGAACCGGGGATGCGGCGGCGCCCTGCCACTCCGCAAGCGAGACGCCGGTCGCATCGATCACCTCGAGCGCGCGAACGATGCGCTGCGGGTCGCTCCGCCTGAGCTTCGCCGCCATGGCGGGGTCGCGCGCGCGAAGCTCCTGATGAAGCGCCGCCGCGCCGAGCTGTTCGGATCGCTCGCGCCAATGCGCGCGCACTTCCGCCGGAATGTCCGGAACGGGCGCGAGTCCCTCGAGCAGCGCCTTGAAATAGAGTCCGGTGCCACCGACCAGGATCGGTACCCTACCCTCTTCTCTCGCTTCCGCGATCGCGGCTTCCGCGCTTTCGAGCCAACGGCCGACGGAGAAGGCTTCGCTTGCCGCTACGATGCCGTACAGGCGATGCGGAGCGATCGCCTCGTCAGCTTCGCTCGGCCGCGCCGAGAGAACGCGGAGCTCGCTGTAAAGCTGCATCGAATCGGCGTTGATGACGGTGCCGGTGAGACGCTGGGCAAGAGCGAGCGCCGCGGCGGACTTGCCGCTCGCGGTCGGCCCGGCGATGAGAATGGCTTTGTGCGTCACGTCGTGGGGACGGCAACGAATCTGAGTTCGCCCTTGGCGTCGGAGAGAAGCAGGAGGACGGTGCGGCGGCCCGATTTCTTGACCGCTTCGAGCCGCGCCATCACGTCGCGCGGCAGCTTCACCTTCTCCTGGGTGACCTCGACGATCACGTCTCCCGGCTTGACGTCCTTCTGCGCGGCGGGGCTGTCGGGCTTCACGTCGGTGATGATCACGCCCTCGACCGACCGTCCGATGCCGTATTGGCTGCGCAGATCCTCGGTCAGGGGCGCGATGGACAGCCCAAGCAGCTCCTCCTTCTCCGGTGCTTCGTCCTCTTGCGTGCCGCTCTCGTCTTGCGTTGCGTCATCGGCCGCCTCCTCGCTCGCGGGAAGCTGGCCGACAGTCACATTGAGAGCGATGGTCTCGTTCTTGCGCAAGAGCTTGATCGGCACGCTCTTGCCGATCGGCGTCGCCGCCACGGCGCGCGGCAGGCTGCGTACGTTCTCGATCGGTTGATTGTCGAAATCGAGAATCACGTCGCCGGGTTGAATGCCGGCGGTCGCCGCCGGGCTGTCGGGAGTAACGGTGGCGACGAGAGCGCCTTTCGCCCCATCGAGCCCCAAGCTCTCGGCGATCTCGTCGGTTACGTTCTGAACGTGCACGCCGAGCCAACCCCGCCGCGTCTCGCCATATTGCTTCAACTGATCGATGACCTGCACGGCGCTGTTGGAGGGAACGGCAAAACCGATGCCGATCGAGCCGCCGCTCGGCGAGATGATCGCCGTGTTCACACCGATCACCTGACCGTCCATGTTGAACAAGGGACCGCCGGAATTGCCGCGGTTGATGGCGGCGTCGGTCTGGATGAAATCGTCGTAGGGCCCGGCGTTGATGTCGCGCTTGGTGGCGGAGACGATGCCGACGGTGACGCTGCCGCCGAGCCCGAACGGGTTGCCGATCGCCATCACCCAGTCGCCGACGCGCATCTTCGAGGAATCGCCGAAGGTCACGGCGTGAAGGGGCTTCTTGGGCTCGACCTTGAGCAGCGCCAGGTCGGTCTTGGGATCGTGGCCGAGGATCTTGGTGACCTTGAGTTTGGTGCCGTCGGTGAAGTTGACGATGATCTCGTCGGCGCCCTCGATGACGTGGTTGTTGGTGACGATCAGGCCGGAGGGGTCGATCACGAAGCCAGAGCCGAGCGAGCTTACTTTGCGCGGCAGGCCTTCTTTGTCCTCATCGAAGAAATCGTCGAAGAACTCCTCGAAGGGCGAGCCCTTGGGGCCAGGCCCGATGCCGGTGGCGTCCTTGGAGCCCTTAACCGTCTGCGTGGTCGAAATGTTGACCACCGAGTCCTGCAGCCCCTCGGCGATGTCGGCAACCGAATCGGGGCCGCGCGCGAAGCTCTGCGCGGGGAGAAGCGGCGTGGCGCCAATGACGAGAAGCGCAAGACAAGAGGCGGGCACCAGCACCCGTCGTGCCATCGGGACAGCGCCAATGAGTGCCGCCATCATGCATCGCTTAACCATCGATCGAGCTCTCCGCATCGCTTGTCGCCACACGGCGATTTGGCGCCATTCTAGCCGAAAACGCCAAGCTAAAGCAGGTGCCGCTTCGTCTGCACCCGCTCTTATCCGCGCACGAGCCAGACGATGAGAACGCCGCACGCCGCGGCCGCGGCGCCGGCGAGGCGCAAAGAACCCTCCGGCATTTCCGCCGAGGCCTGCAGCAGCTTGCGGCCAAGTCCAGGCGAGAGCGCCCAGAGCAGTCCCTCAATGACGAGGACGAGCCCGAGCGCCACGGCAAGATCGCTCATAGCTTCAAGGCGAGCCTTGGGGCGCTCCCTGGCCCTCGGGCGTGCTCTCTCCGGCCGAGAACCGATCCTTGGGCACCGGCGGCGGAGCCGCTTGGGCGCCCTGCTCGGGCTCAGGCCCCTGCTCGCTAGGGCCCTGCGGCGCCTCGGAAGGCTTCGCCGGCGCGGGCGCAGGAGCAGGGGCCGAGGGTCCCGGCTGCTCGGCCTTCCCGGCGGCGTCGTTGAAATATCTGAAGAACTGCGAATCGGGGCTCAGCAGGAAGCGCGTGTCGTCGCTCTTGAACGCTCCCTCATAGGCCTGCATCGAGCGATAGAAGGCGAAGAAATCGGGGTCCTGCCCGAACGCCTCGGCGTAGATGCGGTTCTTCTCGGCGTCGCCGTCGCCTCTGATCCGCTCCGACTCGCCCGTGGCGTCGGCTTTGATCACCGTGACCTCGCGGTCGGCGGTGCCGCGGATGCGCCGCGAGGCGCCCTCGCCCTCGGCGCGGAACTCAGCCGCCTGCCGCTGCCGCTCGGTCTGCATGCGGCGGTAGATCGCCTGCATGTTGGCCTCGGGCAGATCGACGCGCTTGATTCGCACGTCGACGATGTTGACGCCGAACGGCGTCGCCTCCTGATTGACCTGGCTGGCGATGATCTTCATCAACTCTTCGCGCTTGTCGCGGACGACGCTCTGGAAGCTCGCGCTGCCAAGTACGCGCCGGAGCGAACTTTCGAGGATGAAGCCGAGCCGCGAATTGGCCACGCTCTCGTCGCCGAGGCTCTGGAAGAACAGGAGCGGGTCGACGATCTTGTAGCGCGCGAAGGCGTCGACCACGAGCCGCTTCTGGTCCGAAGCGATCACTTCCTGGCTTGCCGTGTCGATGTCGAGGATGCGCTTGTCGAAGAACTCGACGTTCTGAATGAAGGGGATTTTGTACTGCAGGCCCGGCTCGGTGATGATGCGCTTGGGTTTGCCGAATTCGAGCACGATCGCCTGTTGGGTTTGGCTCACGGTAAACAGCGTGAGGTAGCCGAGAACGGCGATCAGGCCGAACAGGACGAGGCTGAAGGTGAGAGCCGTGCGGTTCATTGCGGCTGTCCCTCCGGAGACGGCGGCCGCTTGGAGAACTCCTGAAGCGGCAAATAGGGGACGACTCCGGTACCGGCCTTGTCGTCGATGATCACTTTGTCGGTGCCGGAGAGCACCTTCTCCATCGTTTCGATGAAAATGCGCTTGCGGGTGACATCGGGGGCCTTCTTGTACTGCTCATACACGCTGAGGAAGCGGGCCGCGTCGCCCTTGGCGAGCGCGATCACCTGGTCGCGATAGCCCTGCGCCGCCTGCAGGATGCGCTCGGCCTCGCCCCGCGCCTCGGGGATGATACGGTTGGCATAGGCCTGCGCTTCGTTCTGCAGCCGCTCCTGATCGGCGCGCGCCGCCTGCACGTCGCGGAAGGCGTCGATGACTTGCGCCGGCGGATCGACCTTTTGCAGTTGCACCTGCTTGATCAGGACGCCGGCGCCGTAGCTGTCCAGAGTCTTCTGCATCAACTCCTGCGCGGCGGCTTCGGTTTTGGCGCGAGCCTCGGTGAGGATCGGCTCGATGTCGCTCTGGCCGACGATCTCGCGCATGGCGCTCTCGGCGACGTCCTTGACCGTGCCTTCCGGGTTCTGAATGTTGAACAGGAAGGCCGCCGCGTCCTTGATCTGCCAGAACACGACGAAGTCGACATCGACGATGTTCTCGTCGCCGGTGAGCATCAGGCTTTCCTCGGGCACGTCGCGGACCGCGCTCGAGGCGTCGCGCTGCAGGTCAGAGGAGCCGCGCATGCCGATCTCGATGCGGTTGATGCGCGTGACCTTGGGCAGATCGACCTCTTCGATCGGATAGGGCCAGCGGAAATTGAGGCCGGGCGGGAGCTGGCGCACATATTTGCCGAATCTGAGCACGATGCCGAGCTCGTCCGGATTCACGCGTACGGTGAAGCCGAAGAAGCCGACGAGAGCGATCACGACGACCGCGGCGAGCGCCGTGAAGGGTCCGCCGAGGCCCCCGCCCGGCATGGCCTGGCGAATGCGGTCCTGACCGCGGCGCAAGATTTCCTCGAGATCGGGCTGCTGGCCCGGGCCGCCCGGACGCGGGCCCCAAGGCCCGCCGCCGCCGCCTTTCCAGCCGCCGCCTCCGCTCTGATTGCTCCAAGGCATGATCGATTATGTCCCGATGTCCGGTGGGGATGGCGCGAGGATCGGCCAAAGACGGTGAGCTTAAGACGGCAAGTCTAGCCGCATCAAAATGGCGGTCCTGCGACAGGGTCGGGAGGGTTATAGGCTAGCGACCTTCGCGGCGCAATGCGGGGAACCCGCAAAGGCTATAAGGGCGGAATGCGGTCGAGCACGACGAAGCTGAAGGGGTGCTCGTCCTTCGGCCCCGGCTCATGGCGCTCGCGTGAGACTTCGCGCCACTCGCCGTGGTCAAGCGGCGGAAACCAGGTGTCGGCGTGCGGCGAGGCGTGGACCTCGGTGAGATAAATGCGCGAGGCGAGCGGGAGCACGGCGCGGAACACGTCCTCGCCGCCGATCACCATGATCTCCTCCGCGCCCGACTTTGCGGCGGCTTTCTGCGCCACATCGAGCGCCTCTTCGAGGTTATAGGCCATCACCGCGCCCGGCGCCGTGAAGGCGGCGTTGCGGGTGAGCACGATGTTGAGCCTGCCGTCGAGCACGCGGGGGAGCGACATGAAAGTGAGCCGCCCCATGATGACCGGCTTGCCCATGGTGATCTTGCGGAAATAGCGGAGATCGCTCGACAGCCGCCAGGGCAGATCCCCGCCCCGGCCGATGGCCCCGTTCTCGGCCATGGCCACGACGAGCGCGATGATGGGTTTCACACCGCGACCTCGGCGCGGATGGCCGGGTGCGGGTCGTAGCCCACGAGCTTGAAATCCTCGTAGGCGAAGTCGAACAGAGAGGCGATCTCGGGATTGATTTCCATGCGCGGCAGCGGGCGGGGCTTTCGCTTCAGCTGCTCGTCCGCCTGATCGCGGTGGTTCAGATAAAGATGCACGTCGCCGAAGGTGTGCACGAACTCTCCAGGCTTGAGCCCGGTCACCTGCGCCATCATCAGCGTGAGCAGCGCGTAGGAGGCGATGTTGAAGGGCACGCCTAAGAACATATCGGCCGAACGCTGATAGAGCTGGCAGGAGAGACGCCCCTCGCCCACGTAGAACTGAAACAGGCAGTGGCAGGGCGGGAGCGCCATCTTGTCGAGCTCGCCGACGTTCCAGGCGCACACGATGTGACGGCGCGAATCGGGATCGCGCTTCAAGCTGGAAACGACATTGGCGATCTGATCGATGTGCCTTCCGTCGGGCGCGGGCCAGGAGCGCCATTGCCGCCCGTAGACCGGGCCGAGTTCGCCCTGTTCATCGGCCCACTCGTCCCAGATGGTGACGCCGTGCTCGTTCAGATAACGCACATTGGTCGAGCCTTGCAGGAACCAGAGCAGCTCGTGGACGATCGACTTGACGTGCAGCTTCTTGGTGGTGAGGAGCGGAAAGCCCTCGTTCAGGTCGAAGCGCATCTGGGCGCCGAACAGACTTAAGGCGCCGGTTCCGGTGCGGTCCCCTTTCCGGAGCCCTTCATGGCGAATCCGGGCGAGAAGGTCGAGATATTGTCGCAAAGGTGATCTTCCTTCCTCCGAATCTTACCCTATGATCTGGCCCTCATGAGGCGAGCGGGCAAGACGGCCCGCCTCTTATTCACAACCTCTGATCCTCAAGGAGAGTCGCTCCGATGCGTTTCCTTCCCCTTGTTGTCGCGCTCAGCCTGCTTTTCACCGTTCCGGCCGCGGCAAGGCCGGTCGCCGTCCCCGTCGACGGGGCGCGCAATATCGCCTTCCATTACGGTGTCGTGATGATCAAGGACATCGATCTCGACGACGGCGTCTGGGAGGTCGTCGGCTTTGATTCCTACGGCGCGAAAATCAAGATCTGGATCGACGCCTGGAGCGGCGCCGTGGTCAAGATCAAGCGCAAATAATTGACCCTCTCGCATCCGATTCGGAACCCGCCTGGACGCTGGGGGTATCGGAGCCGTCAATCTTTTTTTCGCCGCCGTGGAGGCTTATATTGGGTTTGTCGGCGCAAGCCGACTATGGCGATAAACGGCCTTCGTAATAAGCCATTCGGACCCGGGGGCGGTACCCGGCGGCTCCACCATTCAGAAGCCAGAGGTCAGAAACCAGAAGCCAGAACGTTGAGACTGCAGGATCGAACCTAACTGCACTTCTGGTTTCCGGCTTCTGATTTCCGGGTTCTGAACAAGGGGCCGAAATAGGATCGACGAGGGTGTAAAGGATGCGCTTTCGCCCGGCATGGTTCCGCCGTTATCGGGCCAACCAAATAGTTGCCAACGACAACTATGCGGAGGCTGCTCTCGCTGCGTAAGCGGCGCGATAGCCTGAAAATCAAGTCCTCTCCCCTTCGCAGGGGTTAGGCGCGGTTTCGGAGGGCACCGGGCAACAGAAGCCCTCCACTTTAACGGGGTGACTGCCTCGAGCGTCGCAAAAGGACGAAGCGGCGGCCTTTCATGGCAGAGGACAAGATCAGATACGATCTTCTCACGCAGGATGCTCTGCGGGGCGTCGTGCGTCAGGTATTGGCGCGGGTGCAGCGCGAGGGCCTGCCCGGCGAGCACCATCTGTACATCGCCTTTGATACGAGCGCCGAGGGCGTCTCGGTGTCCAAACGGCTCAAGGAGCAATATCCCGAGGAGATGACCATCGTCCTGCAATACCAGTTCTGGGACTTGCAGGTGTCGAACGACCGCTTCGAGGTGAAGCTCTCTTTCTCCAACGTTCCGGAGCGCCTGGTCGTGCCGTTCAGCGCGGTCAAGGCGTTCTACGATCCGTCGGCGCAGTTCGGGCTCCAGTTCGGCAAGCCCGGCGCCGCCAACGATTCGGCGCGCCAGCATCTCGCCGCGGCGCTTCCGGATCTCGCGGGCGAGCCGGAGGAGCCGCGCGGGCTACCCGAGCCTCAACAGGAAGAGACGGAGCAGCCGCCGGCCGAAGTGGTGATGTCGCGGCCGCCGGCTGAAGTCGTCCATCTCGACCGGTTCCGAAAGAAGTAGTCTTTGTCTGGCTTTCCCCCACTCGGTGCCCAAGAATTGGGCAAACTTTGACGCCTCTTTTGTGCAGGCTCTGATTTCACCTCGCTTTTCATCTGGCACGATTTCTGCCTAGATTTCTCCGCCTGTTTCGCGGGCGCCGGGCCAAGCGGGGGGAGCCTAGTGAACAAGATCGAGCCGATCGGGCGCCCTCTCCAGGCTGCGCTCGCCCCCGTGCAGGACTATCTCGCCGAGCTCCACGCGCGCGTGTCCGCGGTGTCCGGCGGCAACCCCGCCGACTACATTCCCGAGCTCGGCAAGGTCGATCCGGAGCTGTTCGGCATCGCCATCGCCACCGTCGACGGCCAGGTTTACGCGGTGGGAGATGCGGATGTTCCCTTCACCATCCAGTCCGTGTCCAAACCGTTCATGTACGGCTACGCGCTCCAGCATTACGGACGGCCCGCCGTGCTCGAGCAGGTCGGCGTCGAGCCCACGGGCGAAGCGTTCAACTCGATCGTGCTCGACGAGGTCGCCAACCGCCCGTTCAATCCCATGGTCAATGCCGGGGCCATCGCCGTCGCCGAGATGATGCTCGGCGACACGCAAGAAAAGCGCATCGCCAACATGCTCGAGTTGTTCTCGGACCTCGCCGGCCGCAAGCTCGAGATCGACGACGCCGTGTTCAATTCCGAGCTCGCCACCGGCCACCGCAACCGCGCCATTGCCTACATGATGCTCAACACGGCGATGATCAGCCGCGACCCCAACGAGGTGCTCGACCTCTACTTCCGCCAATGCTCGGTCAAGGTCACGGCCCGCGACCTCGCCATCATGGCGGCGACGCTCGCCAACGACGGCAAGAATCCGCTGACCGGCAAGGCCGTGTTCGACGCGCAATATGTGCGCGACGTGCTGACGGTGATGAACTCCTGCGGCATGTACGACTATGCCGGCGAGTGGGCCTATGAGGTCGGCATGCCGGCAAAAAGCGGCGTGTCGGGCTGCATCATCGCCGTCATTCCGGGCCAGATCGGCATCTCGGTCTATTCGCCGCCGATCGACAGGCAGGGCAACAGCGTGCGCGGCATCCGCGTGTGCCAGGAAATCTCCAACGAGTTCGAGTTGCACGCCTTCAACAACCGCACCAATGTGCGCAGCGTCATCAGACGCGACTATCGCGCCGATCTGGTGCGCTCGAACCGCCTGCGCACGCCGGAAGAGCGTGCCGTGCTGGCAAAGGAGGGCGCGAGAATCGCGGTGATCGAGGCGCAAGGCGCCCTGTTCTTCGGCTCGACCGAGCAGCTCCTGCGCCGGCTCATGCATCTCGCCGCCGAGGCGCGCTACGTGATCGTGGACTTCAAGCGCGTGCATCTTGCCGACCGCTCGGCACGCAAGTTGATCGTGCGCGTGGCGCGCGCCATGGCGCAAGGCGAGACCGAGCTCGTGTTCGCGGGAATCGCCGAAAACGGCCCGCTCGAGAGCCTCATCAAGGCGCTTGCCGAAAGCGAAGACGGGCGCGTGCAACTGTTTCGCGACACGGACACGGCGCTCGAATGGTGCGAGGACAGGCTGCTCACCGGCGCCCCGTTCGATCTCGGCACCAAGTTCGCCGTATCCGAGATCAACCTCTTCAAGGGGCTCTCGCCCGCCGAATGCCGATTGATCGAATCGATCATCAGGCCGCTCATGTTCGACAAGGGCGACGTCATCATGCGCGAGGGCGACGACGCGAAGCTGTTTTTCGTGCTCGCGCGCGGCACGGTCAGCGTCGAGATCAAGGTGCCGGGTCGCGGCGAGCGGAGGAAGCGCGTGGCCTCGATCGGCCCCGGTCTCACCTTCGGCGAGATGGCGCTGCTAGACGGCGGCAAGCGTTCGGCCGATATCGTCGCCAACGAGCGCGTGATCTGCTACGGGCTCGGAGTGGAGGAGCTGCACGCGCTCGCGGCCGAGCATCCCAACGTCATGATCACCATCTTGAGCAACCTGACGCGCGAGTTCTCGGAGCGCCTGCGCCACGCCAACGAAGAGATCGGGGTGCTGGAATAGGCTCTAGGCGGTGGCCTGCGCCGGCTGGGGTTTCGCGCGCGGCTCCTTCGACGGCTCGAGCGGCACGTTCATCTCGACATAAAGACCGGCCGGCCGGAATTCGAGCTTGGTCTCGCCGCCGAGATTGTGGCGGATGCCCTTGTCGATGAGCTGCATGCCGAAGCCGCTGCCGCGCTTGGTCGGTGCGGGGTGGAGGCTTCCCCTCTCCTCCCAGGTCAGCAGGAGGCGATTACCGCGCCCGAGCTTCCACGTGATGCCGAGCTGGCCGTTGTTGTGCGAAAGCGCGCCGTATTTGACCGCGTTGGTGGCAAGCTCGTGCAGCGTCATGGCGAGGATCGAGGTGCTCGCCGGCGGCAACAGCACGTCGGGTCCCTTGATCGCGATCTTGGGGCCGCCCTCGCGCCGGTAGGGATCGAGCTCGCGCTCGACCATGGCCTTGAGGCTCGCGCCCGACCATTGCGATTCGAGCAGGAGATCGTGGGCGCGATGCAGCGCCTGGAGGCGCTCGGCCAGCGTCTGCGCCATGGCCTGAGCGGGGCGGCTCGTCGCCTGGCGCAGACTTGCCTGCACCAGAGACTGCACGATGGCGAGCGCGTTCTTGACGCGGTGATTGAGCTCACCAACCAGCATGGTCTGGCGCTGAGCGGTGCGCCTTCGCTCGGTAACGTCGCGGAAGATGAGCACGGCCCCGGCAAGCGAGCCATCGAAGCCCAAGATCGGCGAGCCGCTATGCTCGACCGGGATCTCGCGTTCGTCGCGGGTAATGAGAAGGGCGCCCGACTCGAGCCGCGTCACCGCCCGCTCGCGCAGCGCCTTGAGCGCCGGGTCGTCGACCGGCTTGCGGGTGTTGGCATCGATCACGCGAAACACCTCCCAGATCGGCCGCCCGCGCGCCTCGGCCACGGTCCAGCCGGTCATCTGCTCGGCGACCCGGTTGAGCAGGAGCACGCTCCCGCTCGGATCCGTGGCGATCACTCCGTCGCCGATCGAGCCGAGGGTAGTACTCAGCCATTCGCGCTGTCCGCGCAGCTCCATCAGCGCGGCGTTGCGGTCGCGGTCGGCGCGCCGCACCGCCCCGATGGTCGTCCAAGCAAACACGGCGAGCACGAGGATGCTCGCGACGGCAAAGATGGCGAGCGTAGCGGCGCTGTCGTAATAGGTGTGCACCTCGGCCTGATGGGCGAACCAGCCGATCACGAGCGGCAGCACGAGGATGCCCGGCAAGAGCCGCCGCAGCATCTCGCCCGCCGGCGATTGCTCGACGATGGCCGCGCCGACGCCATACTCGGGCGAGGCCGCGAGCAGGCCGAGCGCGAGTAGGAAGGCGCTCGTGGCGCCGTAGATCGACATCGAAGTGAAGGGGAACGGGTAATAGTAGGTGGCGACGCCATAGGCGAAGCCCGCGAGCACGATGAGGACCTGCGCCAGCACAATGATGGTCACCACCTGGCTGAAGGCAGAGGAAGGGCGGCTCCGCTTGGCATAGAGGAGCGCGAGCCCGAACAGGATGAGAGACCCGGTGATACCGGGGGCCATGCGGGCATGCGGCGCGTCCGCTTCGGGCGTCAAACTCGGGAACAGCGCGTGGTCCAATCCGAGGTCGAAGCCGAGCAGATCCTCGCACAAGACGAGAAGCCCGAGAAGGATGAGGGCGAGGCCGATAATCCGGGCAAGCGGCCTGAGCGGTCTGAAGGTGAAGCAGAACAGGGCAAAGCCCGCGGCCATGGTGCCGACGCAGGCATTTGGCGTCATGCCGGCAAGACCCGGAAGGGCGTCAGGCATGCCAAGCCGCCACGCGGTGAGCGCAAGCGCGCCGATGGCAAGCACGATGACGGCGGCGCAGCGGGCCAAGAGCAAGGATATGCGCTCGGCGCGCGGGGCCGGCAGTGCCAACTTCGCTGCTACTTCAGCCACAAGCCTTCCTCACCCAAGTTCTCGGACCGCATTGCACCGGAAGCTTTGGGCGCTCCTCGGCAGAAGGCCGCAACGCAAGGTACGAGCGCGTTCTCCCACCCTTTTGCGCGATGTTATAGCCTAGCCCCCCAAATCCCCGATAGACACCCGTCAACGGCCCCGCCAAACGCAACGGCGCTTGACCGCAATGCCATCGATAAGGGAAACGTGAGCATGCCCGCCTCCCCTAAAGGTCTCAACCCCTCCCCTTCAACGCGCACCGAGACCGATTCGTTCGGCCCGATCGAAGTGCCCGCCGATCGCTATTGGGGCGCCCAAACCGAGCGTTCGCGGCGCAATTTCAAAATCGGCGACGAGCCCATGCCGAAACCCCTGATCAGGGCCATGGCCATGGTTAAGAAGGCCGCGGCGCTGACCAATCTCGAGCTTGGCCTGATCGACAAGCGGCTCGCCGAAGCGATCGCTGCCGCCGCCGAAGAGGTCATCAACGGCAAGCTCGATGAGCATTTCCCCCTGGTCGTCTGGCAGACCGGCTCCGGGACCCAGACCAACATGAACTTGAACGAGGTGATCGCCAACCGCGCGAGCGAGATGCTCGGCGGCGTGCTCGGCTCGAAGCGCCCGGTCCATCCCAACGATCACGTCAATCTCGGCCAATCGTCGAACGACACATTTCCCACGGCGATGCACATCGCGGCGGCCGAGGAGATCGCCTACCGGCTCAATCCGGCGCTTGCCCGCCTGTATCAAGCGCTGAAAGGCAAGGCGGAGGCGTTCCAGGACATTATCAAGATCGGCCGCACGCACATGCAGGACGCCACGCCGCTCACACTAGGGCAGGAATTCGGCGGCTATGCGGCGCAGATCGACCACGGCATCGAGCGGGTAAAACTCTCATTGCACGGCCTCTATGAGCTCGCCCAAGGGGGAACCGCGGTCGGAACCGGGCTCAATGCCCATCCCCGTTTTGCCCAGTTGTTCGCCGCCAACATCGCCGAGATGACGAAGCTCCCCTTCGTCAGCGCCGAGAACAAGTTCGAGGCGCTCGCTTCGCACGACGCCTACGTTTTTGCGCACGGCGCGCTGAACACCGTGGCCATGGCGATGTTCAAGATCGCCAATGACATAAGGCTACTCGGCTCAGGTCCCCGTTCAGGTTTCGGGGAGATCCTGTTGCCGGAGAACGAGCCAGGCTCCTCGATCATGCCGGGCAAGGTGAACCCGACCCAGTGCGAGGCGGTCACCATGGTCGCAGCCCAGGTGATGGGCAATCATGCCACGATCAGCTTTGCCGGGAGCCAGGGCCATCTCGAGCTCAACGTGTTCAAGCCGCTGCTTGCCTACGCCATGCTGCAATCGATCAGGCTGCTCGCCGACGTCGCCGACAGCTTTACCAACAATTGCATCGTCGGCATCGAGCCCAATCGCGAGCGCATCAAGGAGCACATGCAGCGTTCGCTGATGCTGGTGACGGCGCTTGCCCCTCACATCGGCTATGACAAAGCGAGCGAAATCGCCAAGGCCGCGCACAAGCGCGGCACGACGCTGCGCGAGGAGGCGGTAAGGCTCGGCCACGTCACCGCCGAGGACTTCGACCGGCTGGTCAGGCCCGAGGACATGATTGCGCCGAAGTCTTAGCCGGTTTCCTTAAGCCCATGGCAAGGCGCAAGAACAAACACTCGCTCACCATTGCGCGCCATCGCACCAGCATCTCGCTTGAGGACGAGTTCTGGTCGGCTCTGGCCGATGCCGCCCGCGATGAGGGAAAGTCGATCGCAAGTCTCGTCGGCGAGATCGACCAGAGGCGGGGCGCGGGAGCCGGAGACTCGAGCCTCTCGGCCGCTATTCGCCTTTACGTGCTGCGAAGGATGCGCGCGGGCAGGCCGGGAGCGTAACGCCGTGCAGGGCTAGAAGCCGAAAATGCTGATGCCCTTCTTCCAGGCATCGCGTGCCTCCTGCGGGATGGTGCGTCTCGGCTTGCCCACCGCGCGCTTGCGCGCCGGGGGCACGGCTTCGACCGGCGCCGGCGTTCCCTGATCGGCCTCGCTCGTCGTCGTTGCTTCCGCGGGAGGAGCCTGAGCGGGCGCGGTCTGCTCCCAAGGCAGCGTCTCCGGCGCAGCCGGCGGGGCTGCTTGCTCAGACGGGAGCGCGGCCTCAGGCGCGGGTTGTGGGGGTGGGGTCTCCTCGGCCGGCAACGCAGCCTGCGGCTTCGCCGGCCGATCGGGGGGAAGCGCCGCGGGCGTCTCGGGCGCGGTCGAGGCCGGCATCAACGAGCCCTCGCCTTCGCTCGTATTGGGGACCGGCATCCGCATCGCATCGATCGCGGGCGGTGCGACCTCTCCCGAAGGGGCCGATTGGAGGCTTGGCCTGTTGGGCAGCACACCCTCGGCGCGCGGCTTCGGACCTTCCGCCGGCGCGGCTTCGGCTGGCTGCGCAGGCTGCTCGGCGTTTTGTGCGGGTGGCGGAAGGTCGAGCGCGGCGGGCAACGCCGGCGGCTCGGACGTCTCCGGCGGCGGGGTCGTCTCGGCCTCGGGCTCGACGACCGGCGTCTCCGGCTCGGGACCGACCGGGACCTGGGTCCGGCCACTGACGTCGAGCGTCTCCAAACGCTCAACGTCCTCCTGCATGCGGTGCACAGTCAGATATTCCTCGATCGCCGCCGTATCGACCTGAGGCGTAATCTCGTTTGCCTTGTCGAGCGACCCGGCGAAGACGAGGGCGACGGGCGGTACGTCCTTCTCGGCACCCGTCAGGCTCACGGCCCATTCGCTGTCGACCTTGAGGCTCGCGAGCTCGAGGTAGAAATCGATCTTGGTCGCTGCGCCTGCCGTCGCGAGCGTCGCCGGAGCAAGCCTGACCGTGCCGTTCTTCACCTCGAAGGCGAACTGCGCCGCCGGATAGCGATAGATGCCCTTGGTCAGGGTCTCGCGCAGCGCGCGCGCGTCGGCGGCGATTTCCTCTTTGTCGGCCTTGATCCCCTTCTCGGCGGTGAGAGCGACTTTGCGGAGCGGCCCCGCGCTCAAGGCCTCTACCGAGCCGGCGCCGAGCGAAAGGGCCCCCTCGCCGCTCAAGCCGGCAACGAGACCCGGCGGGCTCAAACCCTCGCCCTGCACGGAGACGGCAAAGTTGAACAGACCCTTGGCAAGCTCGCTGCCGATCAGGGCCTCCGACGCCATATCGAGCTTGCCGCCCTTGAGCTCGGCCTTGGCCTCAAGCTCGGCGCCCGTGCCGCGCGGCCACAAGCCTCCCGTGGCGGCGAAACTGCCACCGAACAGGCGCCCGCCGAGACTGGTGACATTCAGCCCCTTCTTGTCCACCGTGGCCTTGAGGGTGGCGCTCGACACCTGGAACGGCGCCCCGAGCGAGAGCGTCTTGGCGTTCAGCGCGATGTCGCCTTCCGCCTTGTCCAAAATCCCAAGCGAGAAGCCGCGCGCGGGCCAAACGGTCGAGGCGCCGGAGCCGATCGCGCCCAGCATCTCCTCGGTCGAGGGCGTGCGCTGCCAGGCCACCAGCACGCCGAGCAGCGAGGGCAGCGACACGTAGTCGGAACTCGCCCCGATGGAAAATCGCGTCTTGGCGCCGCCGGTATCGAAATGCGCGCTGCCGGCAACGGGCTGGCCGGCCACCGTCCCGCCGACCGCGGCGAGATCGATGCTCGAGGCCTGCTTGGCGATATCGGCGTGAAGACTGAGCGGAACGCCGGCGGCGGAGGGCGGTGCCTCGAAGCCGAGCAGCATGAGGGCGAGGCTCGCGTCCCGGCTCGTGAGCGATGCCTTGCCGTTGAAATTCGCGCCGCCGTCCTGCACCGAGCCTTGGCCTGCAAGCGTGAGCTTCATGGTCGCGGTGTCGAGCGAGGCCTTGCCCGCCAATTTCGTCTTGGGCACGCCCTCGACCTGAAGCGCGAGCGTGCCGGGGCCTCCGCTTGCCGCAGCAAGGCGCTCGGCGGGAAGGTCCGGGAACAGGAGAACGAGCAAGGCCTGCGGCCGGTCACCAGTCACGCTGCCGTCGAGGTCGATCATCGCCTCGGAGAGCTTGGCCGCATCGCCGACGGCGCGGCCGATCAGGCTCACGTCGGAGCCGCCAGCCTTGCCGTCGAGGTCGATCGAGGCCTTGGTGCCGTCACCCTCCTTTGCCGCGACCAGACCGACGTGAATGTCGAGCGGCGCAAGCGAGACGAGATGCTTGGACTGGCTGACACTCTCGGGAAATCCGAAAAGCTGGGCGACAACGCGCAGGCTGTCGGCGGTGGTCGCCTTCAGACCGAAGTCGACCCCGCCCGAGGGCCCCTGGCTCAAACGCTCGACATGGCCCTTGCCGTTGAGCGCGACCACGTCGGCGGCGGCGAAGTCGAGCTTCTGCAAATCGAAAGTATCGCCGATCAAGGTGAAGCCCGCGTCGAGACGGCCCGCGGGAATATTCGGCATGAGCAGCTCGCCGACATGCAGCGTCACGCGCACGTCGTCGTCGCGAAGCGAGGCGAGCAGGTTCTGATTGCTTCCCGGAACGGCGCCGTCCTTGGCGGCGGTCTTCGTGGACAACCACGATTGCCAGATCGGACCGTCGCCCAAGAGCTCGCGCAGATCGAGCTTGTCGCTGTCGAGAGAAATCTCGATCATGTTCCGCTCGCCGCCCTTGAGGCTCAGCGCCCCGCGGAACTTGGTGCCGCTCACCTCGCCCTGTACGCCGGAAAGCGTGAGCTCGCCGTCGCCGACCTTGGCATTCGCCTTAAGCGAGAAATTGCCCATGGTGGCCTGCGAGGACACCTCGCGGTCGCCGGAGCCCCAACGGCTCAGAGCCCGCAAGTCCGAGCCGTCGAGCCCGACCGGGCCGGCGAAGACGGGGCCGAACGCGCCGTGGGTGAGATGGCCGGTCACATCGATGCGATTCTTGCCGGGGAGCGTCGCCTTGAGGCGCTCAACCGTCACGTCGCCGCCGGCCGAGGTGAGCGCGACATCGAGATCGCCGACGAGATCGCCGCCGAGTCCCGCCTGCTCGACGCTCACCGCAAGCTTGGCGTTGCCGAAACGCGCGGCGTCGCTCAGCACCTCGTCGGCCACCATGTAAAGCGCCTCGGCGGGAGAGTGAGGCTCGCCCGCTTCTCCGGCCGGGCTCCCGAACAAGGCGTCGAGGTCGACCCAGCGCGCCTCGAGCGACCCGTCGGCTCTGAAGGTATCGGCGAAGTCGAGGGTAAGCCGTCCCTTCATGATCTGCGGGCGTCCCTTGGCGTGGACGGTGAGATCGAAGTCGGGCAACTCGGCGCGATCGGGCGTCGCCTTGAGCGGACCCTTGAGTTCGAAATAGGAAGCGTTGTCGGCCGGAAGCGCGGCCGCGTGCGGTTCCTCTCCCGTCTCGGGCTCGGTGCCGGGCTCCGACCCGCCCGCTTCGTTCGCCACGCGCACGACGATGGTGCCGTCATAGGACGGCGTCGCCGACAGGCCGGTCACGTCGCCGTCGAGGAGATAGGTGGTGTTGCGCTCGGGATCGCGCAGGGCCGACTTCACGCGGAACAATCCGGCGGCGTCAGGCTCGCTGGTGGAGAAGCGAAGCTCCTGCGTGCGGCCTTCGAAACTGTAGGTCGCGGTGACCTTGTAGGGTCCGGACAGCGAGGCGGCGCTCGCCTCGCCCGCGATGCTCTCGAGCACGATCCGCGGGGCCCCGTTCTTGGTGATCTCGATCTTGCCGCCGGTGACACTGATCGAATCGAGCATCACCTCTTTCGGCGCGAAGGGAAGCGCCACGCCCTTCCGTCCCACGCCGCGCCAATTGCCGGTGCCGTCATCTCTGACGTCGAGACGGAGCACGGGATCGACGAGTGAGATCTTGCGCGCTTCGAAGGTACCAGAAAGGAGCGCGCCGAAATTGAGCCACGCCTCGAAGGTACGGGCTTCGAGCAGCGGTTTGTCGAGGCTGCCCGACTCGTCGGCCACCTTCACGTCGTCGAATCTGAGCTCAGGCGCCGGAAGCAGCACGAGATGGACCTTGCCGCCGACCTTGACCTCGCGCCCGAGCAGCTTTGTCGCCTGGGTCTCGAAGGCGGGGCGATAGTCATTCCAATCGATGAAGAGCGGCGCCGCGAACAGCGCGCTCAGCACCAAGATCAGTAATGCCGTCAGAGCGAGCAGAAACGAGTTCAATTCTTGTTTCCAAGGCCTGGATGAGAGCCGCGCAGCCCACCAGGCAAACGCAGACAGCGCCGGCCGGCCCTGGCCCCCGCGACGCCCTGCTATGCTAACGCAAAAATCTTGCCAGGATTGAGGATATTCAACGGGTCTAGCGCCTTTTTTATGGCAGTCATGACGCCCACCCCGAGCCCGTGCTCGGCGGCAAGATAGGCGATCTTGCCCTCCCCAATGCCGTGCTCGCCCGAACACGTGCCTTCAAATTTTAGCGCCCGCTCGACCAGGCGATCGACGAACTCCCGCGCCTTGCCCCGCTCCTCCGGGGTAATCACCGGCATGACGTGGAAATTGCCGTCGCCGACGTGGCCGACGATCGGGGCGAGCAGCCCGAGGCGATCGACATCGGCGCGCGTTTCGACGACGCAGGCGGCGAGCGCCGAGATGGGAACGCAAACATCGGTGGTGAGCAACTCGGCGCCCGGCCTGAGCCCGCGCGCCGCCCAATAGGCGTCGTGGCGCGCCTGCCAAAGCTTGTTGCGGTCCTCGGGGCGTTCGGCCCATACGAGTTCCCCTCCCCCTTCGGAGCGTGCGATCTCGGAGAAGGCTTCGACCTGCTCGCGCGCGCCCAAGGCCGTGCCGTGGAACTCGAGAAAGAGCGTCGGCACCTCGGGAAGCGAAAGGTGTGAATAGGCGTTGCAGGCCCTGATCTGCACCTCGTCGGCAAGCTCGATGCGGGCGAGCGGAAGGCCCATCTGGAGCGCGGCGATGGTGGTGTTGCAGGCGCCTGCGATGGTCTCGAACGGGCAGACGCCGGAGAGGATGGTCTCGGGAATGCCGTGGAGCTTCAGCGTGAGCCCGGTGATGATCCCGAGCGTGCCCTCAGAGCCAACGAGGAGGCGGGTGAGGTCGTAGCCCGCGGCCGATTTCCTCGCCCGGCCTCCGGTGGTGATGACGCTGCCGTCGGCGAGCACGGCCTCAAGTCCAAGCACCGCCTCGCGCATGGTGCCGTAGCGCACGGCGTTGGTGCCCGAGGCGCGGGTGGCCGCCATGCCGCCGAGGCTCGCGTCGGCCCCGGGGTCCACGGGAAAGAACAGACCCAAGTCGCGCAAATGATCGTTGAGGGCTTTGCGCGTCACGCCCGGCTCGACCGTGCAGTCGAGATCGGCCTCGTGTACGGCGAGGACGCGGTTCATGCGCGACAGATCGAGCGAAAGCCCGCCGAACGGCGCATTGACATGGCCCTCGAGAGAGGTGCCGGTGCCGAATGGGATGATCGGCACGCGGGCTTTGGCGCAGAGCTTCACCACGTCGGCAACCTCTGCCGTGGTCTCGGCGAACAGGACGGCGTCCGGGGGCTCGAGCATGAGCCAGGTCAGCGTGTTGGCGTGCTGCTCTCTGAGCGCCTGGCTCATCGAGAAGCGATTGCCGAAGCGCGCAGCAAGAGTGGCGAACAGGGCTTCTTTGTCCTCGCCCGGCGCGCGCAACCGCGCGTCTACGAACCCAGTGGTCATGGACGCCATTCTAAGGGGTGATGGTTGCGAAAAGCTCGGGCTTTTTGCCTAGAAGCCGACCACGCCGAGCACGGCGGCATAATGGCAGCTTGCCGCCGAAAGCACGAAGCCGTGCCAGATCGCGTTCTGGTAGGGCAACCGCTCCCAAAGATGGAACACGACGCCGATCGTATAGAGCAGCCCACCGACACCGAGCAGGATCGCGACCCAAGCGGGCACGGCCGTCACCAGCGGGTGCCAGGCCGCGACGATCGCCCAGCCCTGCACGAGATAGAGTCCGACGGTCAGGCCTTCGAGGAAACGAGGGATGGCGAGTTTGATGACGATGCCGATCAAGGCGATGGTCCACACCACGGCGAGCAGCGTGAGTCCCCAGGCGTTGTTCATCTTGATCAGAACGAATGGCGTGTAGGTGCCGGCAATCATGAGGAAGATCGCGGCGTGGTCGAGCCGCCGAAACACCTCTTTCAGCTTTGGCGGATGCATGATGAGGTTGTAGCAGGCCGAGAAGCTGAACATGGCGACGAGCGCCGCACCGTAGATGGCGAGGCTCACGATCCAAAGCGTCATCTGCGATTGCACGCCGATGACGATCAGAACGATGAGAGCGATCAGGCTCGCGGTGATGCCGATCGCGTGGATGCACCCGTCGGCCACGCGCTCAGGCAGAGTGTAGTTGGGAAACACGATGCTATCTTTGCCCTTGCCTGTTCATTGCAACATGTAAGCTTGAAAAACAGCTTACCAAGGCCTGTGGCAGGGTTGGGGCGCCAAATTGAAGCGCCCGTCACATGCTGATCGCGGGCTTCGCGTGGAGGATTATTGGCCGCAGGCGGCGGATCCCGTCGTGCAGACGTAAGGGACGACCACGCCGGTAAAGCAGGTGGTGTAGAAGCGCGAGGTCACGATGTCGGGCTTGATCTGCGCCTCGGGTGGAACGCCATTAGGCCTGACCGCCTTCCAGAACGGATCGCCTTTCACCCTATGGGCGTACAAGGTCAGGTAAGCCCAGCGCCTTGCCCGCTTGAGCTCATTGGCGCTCTGCACCACGAGGGCTTGCGAGGTCCGGGCGGCTTCGGCGGGCGAGCCCTCGCTCGCCGTCGCCGTCACCAATTGGCAGGCGGCTTCGGCCGGCCCAAGGGTGCCTACGACGCCCACTCCAAGGGTGCAAAGCGCCGTCAGAAACGCCCTCGACGCGCGAAGCGACGCCTCACCGAAAGCCATGGACCTGGACCTCTCGCGCTAGTTGCCGCACACCGTCGAGCCCGTCGTGCAGACGTAAGGGACGACGACGCCCGTGAAGCACGTCGTGTAGAAGCGGCCGGTCACGAGGTCGGGCTTGAGCTGGGCATCGGCCGGCACGCCATTGGGCCGCACCATCTTCCAGAACGGATCGCCCTTCACCTTACGGGCGCTCAGAGACACATAGCTCCAGCCCCGTGAGCGCTTCAGCTCATAGGCACTTTGCAGGGCAAGCGCGCGCGAGCTCTGGGCGGCTTCGGCCTTGGAGGCGGCGCTGTGGGTCGCCGTAATCAGCTGGCAACCGGCCTTGGCGGGCATCGCACCGAAGGATGCAAACGCAAATCCCGCTGCAGCAAAGACAACTACACCCATGCGCAAAGCCTGAAGCATGTCCCTCTCCCGTTTGATTTGGCAGAAAACCTTTTTGGCAGTGCAATTGCTGCACTGCAACTTTTATTAGCGGCGTTATCCTGCGATTTTTTGTCGGCTTCACAGAACTGACTTCGAAACCGGGCGCACGGCTTGCAACCGGTCTTTGCCGGCCCTAGCTCCGCTTCATCGCCGCACCGGACGAGGGTCGTCTTTTTTTGTCGGCCCGCGCCAATGGTATAGTTTCAAGGTCCATGACAAAGATTCGCTCAAGCGCCGTACAAGGCGCCCTGCCCGCTCCAGAGGAGGATGCGGAGGAGGCGCGCCCGATCTCAGAGCGCGCCATGCGGCGGCGGCCGGCGCATTATCTCGATGTGCTGAATGAGGAGCAGCGCGAGGCGGTCGAGACGCTCGACGGGCCGCTTCTCGTGCTCGCGGGCGCCGGTACCGGCAAGACGCGGGTGCTCACCACCCGCATCGCCCATATCTTGAGCTTGGGAAGAGCCCGTCCCTCGGAAATCCTCGCCGTCACCTTCACCAACAAGGCCGCGCGGGAGATGAAGGCGCGCGTGGCCGAGCTGATCGGCGGCGTGGTCGAGGGCATGCCGTGGCTCGGCACCTTCCATGCCATCGGAGTCAAGATCCTGCGCCGACACGCCGAGCTTGTCGATCTCAAGCCTTCCTTCACCGTGCTCGATACCGACGATCAGATCAGGCTCATCAAGCAGCTGCTCGAAGCCGAAAATATCGACGAGAAGCGCTGGCCGGCGCGGCTGCTTGCTGCCATGATCGACGGCTGGAAGAACCGCGGGCTTCGCCCCGAGCGGGTGCCGGAGGGCGAGAGCTTCGCCTTCGCCAACGGCAGGGCGCGCGACCTCTACGCGGCCTATCAGCGGCGCCTGAAGGAACTGAACGCCGCTGATTTCGGCGACCTGCTTCTGGAGAATCTGCGGCTGTTCCAGGAGCACCAGGACGTGCTCGAAAAATATCAGCAGCGTTTCCGCTACATGCTGGTTGACGAGTACCAGGACTCGAACGTCGCGCAATATCTCTGGCTCAGGCTGCTCGCGCAGGGCAACGGCAACATCTGCTGCGTCGGCGACGACGACCAGTCGATCTACGGCTGGCGCGGCGCGGAGGTGGACAACATCCTCCGGTTCGAGACCGACTTCCCCGGCGCCAAGATCATCAGGCTCGAGCAGAACTACCGCTCGACGGCTCATATCCTCGCCGCGGCATCGGGCCTGATCGCCCACAACAAGGGGCGCCTCGGCAAGACGCTTCGGACCGACGGCGACGACGGCGAGAAGGTCGTGGTCGAGGGATGCTGGGACGACGAGGAAGAGGCGCGCGTCATCGGCGAGGATATCGAGCAGTTCCAGCGCCAAGGCCAGTCGTTGAGCGAGATCGCCATCCTCGTGCGTGCCTCGTTCCAGATGCGCGCCTTCGAAGACCGCTTCATCACGCTCGGCCTGCCCTATCGGGTGATCGGCGGTCCGCGCTTCTACGAGCGCCAGGAGATCAAGGACGCGACCGCCTATTTCGACGTCGCGCTCAACCCGGCGAACGACCTCAAATTCGAGCGCATCGTCAACACGCCGCGGCGGGGGCTCGGCGAGTCGACGCTGAAGGCGCTGCATCAGCTTGCCCGCGCCCGCGGCGTGCCTTTGATGCAGGCGGCGCGGCTGATCGTCGAGACCGAGGAGCTCAAGGCAAAGCCGCGCAAGGCGCTCGCCGATCTCGTCGCCTCGTTCGACCGCTGGCGCTCGCTGATCGACACCATGCGCCATACCGAGCTTGCCGAACTCATCCTCGACGAGTCGGGCTATACCGGCATGTGGCAGGCCGAGCGGTCGCAACAGGCGCAAGGCAAGCTCGAGAACCTTAAGGAATTGATCCGTTTCATGGAGGAATTCGACACGCTCGCCGGGTTCCTCGAGCACGTCGCGCTGGTCATGGATGCCACCACCGAGGAGGGCGGCGCCCGCGTCAGCTTGATGACGCTGCATTCCGCCAAGGGGCTCGAGTTCGACACCGTGTTCTTGCCTGGCTGGGACGAGGGCCTCCTCCCTCACCAGCGGAGTCTCGATGAATCGGGGCGCGCCGGGCTCGAGGAGGAGCGGCGGCTTGCCCATGTCGGGATCACGCGCGCGCGCAAATTCGCCAAGATCACCTTCGCGCAAAACCGCCGCACCCACGGCACCTGGCAACAGGCGCTCCCCTCGCGCTTCATCGACGAGCTGCCGATCGATCACGTCGAGGTGGCCGAGGACAAAGGGCTGCGCGGCTACGGGCCGAGCCGCTTCGACACGGCGGAGAATCTGTTCGCCGCGGGCTTCTACGAGACGCCGGGCTGGCAACGGGCGCAACGTAATCGCCCGCCCGGCGGCGAGCAGAGATCGCCGAGGGCGCGCGAGCCGATCACCATCGACGGCACGCTCGTCGCCGCCAGCACGGCAAAGGGCGCAGGGCTAGAGGTCGGCACGCGCGTGTTCCACCAGAAATTCGGCTATGGCCGCGTCGCCCATGTCGACGGCAACAAGCTTACCGTCGATTTCGACAAGGCCGGACAGAAGAAGGTGGTCGATACGTTCGTGGAGCGGGCTTGAGCTCGATGCCCGTCCCGCTTGCGCTTGCGCTTCTGACGATGCTTGCCGCGTCGACCATTTCCGCCTCCAGCGCGAGCGCAGAGCCCGGCTGGAGCGTCGAGCGGTCCGAGGTCGCCTATCTCTTCTACGGTGAGCCGGAGAAGCCCCTGCTCACCATCACCTGCGGCCAGGAGGAAGGCGAGACCGGCAGGGATGAGACGCGCATCGAGGTCAACACCGAAAAGGGCACGACGGCCAAGGCCGAGAAAATTGTGCTCGTCGTGGAGACGAAGACCGGGCGCAAAGACGTCCCGCTTAAGGCGCTCGTCTGCGGCGGCGACAACGAATGCACCAATCTGCCAGACGGCGAGATCTATCGTTACGAGGCAAGCCTGCCCGGCAAACGGCCCGCCGTCGAAATCGCCGACAAAGCGGAGAGAATCAGCATCGACGCGCCAGGCGCGAAGTTTTCTGCGCAGCGCGATCCCAGCGTATTCAAGAAATTTTCAGAGATGTGCCTCAACTGGTGATGCCAGGAAGTATTCGCAAACGCCATTGCCGGTTCTCGAAATGAAAGTGGGGCCGCCAGACAGCGGCCCCACAAAACGGCACGTGAGATCATTTTATTTTCGCGTTATAATTTGTGACTAAGGACGTCATGACCCTGTCGATAATCCCATTGATCTGATCTTGAAGCTGCACGTGATATTGTTCTGGGGTGTGCTGTATTATATCGCCCACTATGGCGGTTGTGGCTTGAAGTAGAGCGATCTTGACCTGGTCAGTCTTGGGCGCCTCTGGCATTGCGATCCTCCCTCATTGGTTGCACATCCGGATTATTCACGCTTAGGAGGCGTGTGCAACGACAAAAGGGATATTCCCAAAGTAGAACAAAACGTGTACATTAGGGCGGTATGGGTTAAAGAGGGAGTGGTTCCCATGCGTGCCATGCCTTTCGTTCTTATCCTGTTCTCGTTCTTTGCCTTCTCACCCGCTGTCGCCGACGATGCCTGCCGCTGCCAGGGGTGCGGCTGCAAGGGCGGCACCGGCTGGCGCGGGCCTGACGGGGCCTGCGTGCCCAGGGCCTCGCTCGCGCAGGTCTGCGGCTCGCCGGCCGGGGCGCCGTGCAAGCAGGAGAACGCCCCGCGCGTCTGCTTCGGCAAGCAATCCGCGCTCGCGACGCCCAAGGCAAAGTCTCTGCCGCAATAACGGCATGCCCGGCGCTCGCCGTTGGAGGCAGGGCCGGGCATATTTGCTGACCTCCGCGCGACTGGGTGATCGGGAGGCGCGAAGCGGCACGGGTTTGATTGTGAACCACCCGTTCGCCTAAGCTCCCCCGCGCCATGCAGGACAGCGCGACCCAGCCTGGAGAGAGCGCTCGGAACGCACGCCTCCGCCAAGTGCCGGCGCTCGTGTCCACAACCGAGCGCGCGGGAAGAGGCGAGCACTTCATTCCGGTCAGCCGGTACGGATTGAGGGCGAAGCTTATCGGCATGCTGAAGGAGGACGGCGGCTCGGAGCGGGCATGGAACCGCGCCTTCGACTGCCTCGCCGCCTGGCGCCACCAGTCCTACCGCAAGCTCCTGCTCGACCTCATCGAGGACTATCTCCCGTTCAGCCCCGACAGCGACACGGCGAACCTGATCGAGCTCGACGCTGCGGGCCAGGCCAAGGCGCGCGCCGAGACCATCCAGGGCATCGAGAAGCTGCTCGTGCAGGCGAATTATGTGCGTCTCTCTGAAGCCGACCTCAAGCGCATCCTCATCGAGCGTTCGCCGCACGGCCTGAGCCTCAAGGTCGATCTCATCGATTACGACGATCTCCTCCTCTATTACCGCGGCACGGCGGTCGAGGTGCAGGAAACGCGCAGTCCGTGGCGGCTCTATCTCGCCAGGGACCGCTGCGAGGTGCCGATCTTTCAGCGGCTGTTCCTGCTGCTCAAATTGAAGCCGCTCGAGGCGCTCGCCGCGGAGATCGCAGCGGCCAAGGGGCTCGACCCGTCCAAGGCGCTCGAAATCGCGCGCAAGCGCCGCCGGCATTTGCCGGCCGGTGTGTCGAGCGACAAGATCTACCTCAAGGTGTTCAAGCGCATCCCCCAGGTCGATCTCGAGATGCTGTTCCCCAACACGCGCATCTCGTTCCGCCCGTTCGACAAGCTGAAGCTGTGCGTCACGGCGGGCGGCGGCACGGCGGCCGGCGTGGCCGGAACCGCGACCAAAATTCTCGCCGCCACCAATCCCCTCGCGCTCGCGGCCGCGCTCGCCGGGCTTTCGGCGGTGATCTTCCGCCAGGTGATGGGCTTCTTCAACACGCGCAACCGCTACATGATGATGCTGGCGCAGAACCTCTATTTCTGCAGCCTCGCCAACAACCACGGCGCGCTGACGCTGATCGCCGACAGCGCCGAGGAGGAGGACGTCAAGGAGGACATGCTGCTCTACGCCTTTCTCGCGCGGCTGCCGTCGCACCATGACGCGCTCGCCGATCTCAAGGCAGCGATCCAGCGCTTCGTCGCGGACCGGTGCGGCACGGCGATCGATTTCGATGCCAACGATGCGTTAGGTCGCCTGCTTGCCGACGGGCTCGTGCGCAAGGACGCCTCGGGCAATCTGAGCGCGATCGCGCCCGATGAGGCCCGCGCCCATCTCGACCGGCTGTGGGACGGGCTGCTGGATGTCGATACGCTCGACCGTTCGGCCGCTCCGGCAACGCCATGAGCGAGAGAACGGCCGCTAAGGCCGGTGTCCAATCGAGCTATCAGCTGACGCTTCTCGTCCGCGCCGACGCCGCTCAAGCGATTGCCTCTCGGCTCGAGGAGGCGATAGAGCCGCAGGCGCTTGCCGTGTCCCGGTTCGAGCGGGGCGAGGGTCAAGTCGAGGTCTCGGCCCTCTACGCCGAGCCGCCGCGGCGCGAGGCGCTGATCGCGCTCATCGGCGCCGAGGCGGCCCATCCCGGCGGCTTGCACATCGAGCCGCTCGGACCGGCCGACTGGGTGACGTTGTCGCAAGGACAACGCGGGCCGGTCCAAGCGGGGCGCTTTCTCATCCATGGCAGCCACGACAGGAGGCGCATTCCGAGGCGCCGTCTCGCCATAGAGATCGACGCGGGCCAAGCCTTCGGCACCGCCCACCACGCGAGCACGCGCGGCTGCCTGATCGCGCTCGATGATCTCATCAAGCGGAACCGGCCGGCAACGATCCTCGACATCGGCACCGGCACGGGAATTCTGGCCATCGCAGCGGCAAAGGCTCTGCAACGGAACGTCCTTGCCAGCGATGCGGACCCGGTCGCGGCCAAAATCGCCGGCGAGAACGCACGCGTCAATCGCACGGGCCCGCTCGTCGGAGTGGTGAGCGTGCAAGGGTTCGCACATCCTCGGCTCCGGCAGATCGAAGCCGATCTCTTGATCGCGAACCTTCTCGAGCGCGCGCTCCACGAGCTTGCGCCCGAGCTTGCCCGGCGCGTGACGGGAGGCGGGCGGGCGGTCCTGTCGGGTCTCACCCGCGCCCAGGCGCGAGGGATCGAAGCGCGCAGCTCTGCGTTCGGCTTCATCCTCGAAAAGCGAATCGTCCTCGATGGCTGGGCGACGCTGGTGATAAGGCGTCGCAAGCAGCGAGGCGTTCGGCGATTGATCGGAGCGCGGCTTTAAGCTTACAAGACCACGATGTATCAGAGTTTCGAGGAGGCGGCCGCGCCCGCTGCGAGCGTCGAGCGGGTCAAGGCACTACAGCGCGAGTTGAGGTCGCGGAGGCTCAAGGGCTTCATCGTCCCTCACAGCGACGAACATCAGGACGAGTTCCTTCCGCCGCCGGCGGAACGGCTCGCTTGGCTCACCGGCTTCACTGGCTCGGCCGGCGTTGCCATCGTTCTCGACAGGGCGGCGGCGCTGTTCGTCGACGGCCGCTACATCCTCCAGGCGCGCGCGCAAACCGATCCGGCCCTGTTCGAGGTGCTGCAGACGCCGGAGGCGAAGCCCTCGGCGTGGATTGCCGAGCGGCTCAACAAGAATGCGGCTTTGGGCTACGACCCCGCGCTCCACACCATCAAGGAGATCGAGCGCCTCGGCGAAACCTTGAGCCGGAACGGCATCAAGCTCGTCCCGGTCGAGTCGAACCCGATCGATGCGCTATGGGAGGACCGGCCGAAGCCGTCGGTGGCACCGGTCATCCGGCACGGGGTGGAGTATTCAGGACGAAGCGCGAAAGACAAGATCGGCGACGTGCAGGACCTCCTGAAGCAGGACAAGGTCGATGCCGTTCTGCTCACCATGCTCGATTCGATCGCCTGGCTGTTCAACATCCGCGGCGGCGATATCAGGCACACGCCGGTTGTGCTCGCTTATGCGCTCGTGCCGGCGGAGGGCCGCCCCACCCTCTTCATCGATCCTGCCAAGGTCGGTGACAATGTGCGCGGAGACTTGCGCGATGTCGTCGACATCGCCGAACCGGCCGCGCTCGCGGACAAGATCAAGGCGCTCGGCCAGGCGAAAGCGCGTGTGCGGCTCGATCCCGAGACCGCGCCGATGCGCTTCGCCAAGCTGCTCGAGGCAGAAGGCGCCAAGTTCGTGCCTGGGACCGACCCTTGCGTCCAACCCAAGGCGATCAAGAACGCGGTCGAGATCAAGGGGGCGCGGCAGGCCCATTTGCGCGACGGGGTGGCCATGGCGCGGTTTCTCGCCTGGCTCGACCAGACGGCCGATTCCGGCCGGATCGACGAGGTCGAGGCGGCGATCAAGCTCGAAGCCTGCCGGCGCGAGTCGGGCCAGCTCAAGGACATCAGCTTCGACAGCATCTCGGCCGCGGGACCGAACGGCGCCGTCGTGCATTACCGCCCGACCTTCGCCAACAAGCGCGCGCTGAAACCCGGCTCGCTCTATCTGATCGACTCGGGCGGCCAATATCTCGACGGGACCACCGACGTGACCCGGACGCTTGCCGTCGGCACGCCGAGCGCGGGGATGCGCAAGCACTACACCATGGTGCTGAAATCGCACATCGCGATCGCCACCGCGCGCTTTCCCAAAGGCACGCGCGGACAGGACCTCGATCCATTCGCGCGGCGGCCGCTATGGGAGGCGGGGCTCGACTACGACCACGGCACGGGGCACGGCGTCGGCAGCTATCTTGCCGTGCACGAGGGCCCGCAGCGCCTGTCGCGCCTCGGCACGGCCGAGCTCGAGCCCGGCATGATCCTGTCCAACGAACCCGGCCTCTATCTCGAAGGCCAATACGGCATCAGGCTGGAGAATCTCGTGCTGGTGACGCCGCCCGAGCCGATCCCGGGAGGGACACGCGACATGATGGGATTCGAGACGTTGACGCTCGTTCCCTTCGATCGCCGCCTCATCGATCCGAAGCAACTCCTCCCCTTCGAGCTTGCCTGGCTCAACGCCTATCACGCGCGCGTCAGGCGCGAGATCGAGCCGGTGCTGCGGAGCGATGACAAGGCCTGGCTCCGCCATGCCACCGCGCCGATCGGCTAGCGACGAGGCACACATGGCACTCGAGCTTCGGCCGAACTGCGAATATTGCGACAAGGACCTGCCGCCGAACGCGCCCGACGCGCGCATCTGCTCGTATGAATGCACCTTCTGCGCCGACTGCGTGGAGACCGTCCTGCATAATGTCTGCCCGAATTGCGGCGGCGGTTTCGCGCCGCGGCCCATTCGCCCAATGACCGAGCGGCGGCCCGGTTTGTGCGTCGCTAAGCGCCCCGCCTCGCCCAAGCGTGTACATCTCTCCTACCCCACGGAGGAGGTGGCCCGCTTTGCCGCAATGGTGCGCGACATTCCGCCCGAGAGGCGCTAGTCAGGCGACATGTCCCTCGAGATTCTCGTGTCAGCCACGGCGGCCACGCTCACCACGGCGGCTTTCGTGCCGCAGGCGTTGCACATCATCCGCTACAAGGAGACGCGGGCGATCTCGCTTTCCATGTACGTGGCGTTTGCGACCGGAGTGGCGCTGTGGCTCGTGTTCGGCTGCCTGATCGGCAATCTGCCCATCATCGTGTCGAACGCGATCACGCTTGGGCTCGCGCTCGCCATCATCGCCATGAAGCTGAAATACGGGTGAGCCAGACCGTCAATCGCCGATCAACTCGAGCCATTCGTCCTCGGTGAGGACTTGGACGCCTAGAGCCTCGGCATTCTTGAGCTTTGAACCGGCGCCGGGACCTGCCACGACATAGTCGGTGTTCTTCGACACGGAGCCGGCGACCTTGGCGCCGAGGCGCTCGGCTCTCGCCTTCGCCTCGGAACGGGTCATGCGCTCGAGCGTGCCGGTGAAGACGACCGTCTTGCCGGATACGGGAGAGGCATGGTCGACCGCCTCGAGCGGTTCGGGGTGCACCTCTTTCAACAGCTCCTCGACCACGCCGACATTATGCGGCTCGGCGAAGAAATCGGCGATGGCCGCGGCAACAGCGGGCCCGATCTGCTCGATATTGTCGAGCGCGGCGAAGGCCTCGCCTTCACGGTCGGCGGCCGCCTCCTTCATGGCAGCAAGGAAGGCTTCGGCCGTCCCATAGTTCCGCGCAAGCAGCCGCGCCGTGGTCTCGCCGACATGACGGATGCCGAGCGAATAGATGAAGCGGTCGAGCCTGATCGCGCGCCTCGCCTCGATGGCGGCGAACAACTTGGCGGCAGACGTCTCTCCCCAGCCTTCGCGCTCGGCGAGCTTGGAGCTTGCGCGCTTGTCGCGCGCGGCAAGCGTGAAAATGTCCGGCGGAGACTGGATCAAGCCGTCCTCGTAGAAGGCCTTGATGTGCTTTTCGCCGAGCCCCTCGATGTCGAAGCCGTTGCGCGAGACGAAATGCTTGAGCCGCTCGACCCTCTGCGCCGGGCAGATCAGTCCGCCGGTGCAGCGCCTGACCGCATCCTCCTTGCCGGTATTGGGATTGATCTCGCGCGAGGCGTGGCTGCCGCAGGCGGGACAGACGGTGGGAAAGACGAATCGTTTCGCGCCCTTAGGCCGCTTCTCCTGAACCACGGCGAGAATCTGCGGGATCACGTCGCCCGCCCGCTGCACGATCACCGTGTCGCCGATGCGAACGTCCTTGCGCGCGATCTCATCCTCGTTATGCAACGTCGCATTCTGCACGACGACGCCGCCGACGGTGACGGGATCGAGCTTGGCGACGGGCGTGAGCGCTCCGGTGCGGCCGACCTGGATGTCGATGTCGCGCAAGACCGTGGTGGCCTTCTCGGCCGGGAATTTGTGGGCGATGGCATAGCGCGGCGAGCGCGAGACGAAGCCGAGCCGCTCTTGGAGATCGAGCCGGTCGAGCTTGTAGACGATGCCGTCGATGTCGTAGTCGAGCCCCGCGCGGCCGCTCTCGATGTCGCGGTAGGTTTCGAGCATCTCATCGACGGAATGAGTGAGCCTGACGAGCGGGTTCAAGGGAAATCCCCAATCGCGCAGCGCACGATACACGTCCGATTGGGTATCGCCGGGAAGCTCGGCCGCCTCGCCCCAGCCATAGGCGAAGAAACGCAAAGGACGCTTGGCAGTTACGGCCGGATCGAGCTGGCGCAGCGAACCTGCAGCGGCGTTGCGCGGATTGGCGAACAGGCGATCGCCGGCTTGCGCCTGGGCCTCGTTCAGCTTCTGGAAGGCGGCGCGGCTCATGTAGATCTCGCCGCGCACCTCGAACGGATCGGGGAAGTCCTTGGCCTTGATCGCCTTGGGCACGTCGGCGATGGTGCGGACATTGGCGGTGACGTTTTCCCCTTCATAGCCGTCGCCCCTGGTGGCGGCCTGCACCAGCTTGCCTCTCTCGTAGCGCAGCGTGATCGACAGCCCGTCGATCTTGGGCTCGGCGGTGAAAGCGAGACCCTCGACCGATTGGAGGCCGAGGAAGCGAGCGATGCGGTCGAGAAAGTCGTGCAGACCCTCTTCGTCGAACACGTTGGCGAGCGAGAGCATCGGCACGCGATGGACGACCTTGCCGAAGGCCTCGACCGGTGCCGCGCCGACGCGCAAAGAGGGACTGTCGTCGCGGACGAGGTGGGGAAAGCGCGCCTCGATCGCATCGTTCCGCGCGCGGAGGCCGTCATAGGCGGCGTCGGAGATCTCGGGCTCGTCCTTGCGGTAGTAGAGTTCGTCGTGACGGGCGATCTCGGCGGCGAGCCGCGCAAGCTCGGAAGCCGCCTCCGTCTCGTCGAGGGCGGAAACGGGTTTCGTCTCGATGCCCTTCGCCTTGGTCTTGGTCTTGCTCATCGTCGCGTTACGCCGGGCGGTTCATAAGTCTCATCGCCGCGGCCCGCGCCTCGTCGGTGATGGTCTGGCCCGCGAGCATGCGGGCGATCTCTTCGCGCCGCTCGGCCCCTTCAAGCGCCCTCACCCGCGTCGCCATGGTCTCACCCTCCGGCCCTCGCACTACCTCCTTTGCGATCAGCATGTGGCCGCTCGCGAGCGCCGCAACTTGAGGCGCGTGCGTGACGGCAAGCACCTGGACCCGCGTCGCCAGCTTCGCCAGCCGTTCGCCGACGGCCGCCGCGGTCGCCCCGCCGACCCCGGCATCGGCCTCATCGAAAATGAGCGTCGGCGCGGAGCCCCGCGCGGCGAGCACGACCTTGAGCGCAAGGATGACGCGAGCCAGTTCCCCGCCTGAAGCCACCTTCATCAACGGGCCGGGCTCGGTGCCCGGGTTGGTCCTGACGAAGAAGCTGACGCGATCGATCCCGCTCGGCCCCCCTTCGCCAAGAGGCACGCTGTCTATATGGGTCATGAACGATGCTTTTTCGAGCTTTAGCGGGGCAAGCTCGCGTGTCACTTCTTCGTCCAACTTTGCCGCAGCCTTTTTGCGTGCTTGGCTTAAGGAAAGGGCCACCGTCTCGTATGCCTCACGCGCGGCAGCCGCTGCCTTGGCAAGCGCGGCGGCGCGGCCTTCGCTCACATCGAGCGCGGCAAGCTCCGCTTCGAGGCGTTCCTTGAGCGCTGGCAGGTCGTCCACCTGGACCTTGTGCTTGCGGGCGGCGGCACGCAGGCCGAACAGGCGCTCCTCGACGGTTTCAAGCTCCCTCGGCTCGAATGCCGTTTGTGCCAACGCCTCCTCGACCTTGGCGCGGGCGGCGTTCGTCTCGGCCAGAACGCGCTCAAGCGCCTCAGCCACCGGAACAAGCAGCCCGCTCGCGAGCGGGGACTGACGCTCGATGCGGCGGAGCGCCGCCGCGAGCCGTGCCCCGTCGGTGCCTTCGCCCTGCAAGGCGTCGAGCGCCTCGGCCAGCTCGGCGGCGATTTTCTCGGCGTGCATCATCGTCTGGCGGCGGGTTGCCAAAGCCTCCTCTTCACCCTGCTTCGGATCGAGCAGCCGGAGCTCCTCGAGCGCATGGGCGATATAGTCGGCGTTGGCGCGGGAGGTGGCGATCTCGGCGGTATGGCGTTCAAGCGCGGCCTCGGCGTCTTGCCAGGCCGCGTATGCTTCTCCGACCCGCGCGGCCTGCCCGCTCAAACCGCCGAAGGCGTCGACCAGATCGCGATGGCCGCTCGGGTCGATCAGGGCGCGCTCGTCATGCTGACCGTGGATCTCGACCAGAGCGCGGCCGACTTGACGTAAGAGCTGAATACTCACGCTCATGTCATTGAGGAAGGCTCGACTTCTTCCATCGGAGCCCTGCACGCGCCTAAGGATCAGCGGTCCCTCGACATCAATGCCGTCCGCGGCGAGAAGCGCAAACACGGGATGCGACGGCTCAAGCTCGAAGATGGCTGTGACCTGACCTTGCGCTGCGCCGCGCCGCACCAGCGAAACGTCGCCCCTCGATCCGAGCGCGAGCGACAGCGCATCGAGCAGGATCGACTTGCCGGCGCCGGTTTCGCCGGTCAGCACGAACAGTCCCTCGCCGAATTCGAGATCGAGCCTGTCGATCAGAACGATGTCGCGGATCGAGAGCGCCGCTAGCATGACGCGAGAATCAGGCCGGTGGGGCGTTGCCTTTGAAGGTCTGAGTGATCCACGACCCTTCGTGTTCCTGCGGCTGCACACCGTAGCGCTGCAGGATATCGTAAGCGTGGCCGTACCACTTGCTCTCCGGAAAATTATGGCCGAGCACGGCAGCCGCCGTTTGCGCCTCGTTGACGATACCTAACGCCATATAGGCCTCGGTCAGACGCATCAAGGCCTCTTCGACCTGCTCGGTGGTCTGGTAGGAGGTGACCACGGTGCGGAAGCGATTGATGGCGGCGAGATATTCGTTACGGCGAAGATAATAGCGCCCGACAGTCATCTCGCTTGCCGCCAGGAGGTCGCGGAGGATGCGGGCGCGGTTGGCAGCTTCCGCGGCATAACGCGAGTCCGGATAGCGCTGAAGCAGCGTCTCGTAGGCTGAGAGCGACTTGCGGGCGAAGGTCTGGTCGCGGGTCGGATCAAGCACCTGGGCGTAGTAGGACATGCCGATGATGTTCTGGGCGAGGTCCGCTTCCTGCGTACCCGGGTGCAGCGTGAGATAGCGGTCGGCGGCGGAGACCGCCTCGTCGTATTTGCCCGCCTTGTAATAGGCATAGGCGGCCATGACGATGGCCCGGCGCGCCTCTTGCGAATAGGGGTGATTGATATCGACTTCTTCATATTCCTTGGCGGCATCGGCATACGAGCCCTTGTTGATCATGGCCTCGGCCTTGCCGTAGATGACGTCCGGGGGGTCGTTGTCTTCCGCGATCTCCTTCTTGCTGCCCCAAAAAGAGCCGCAGCCCGAAAGCGCGTTCGCCGCAAGCGCCATTGCCAGAAGGGCGACGGGCAGACCAAGGCCCCGTACCTCGATTCGGATCGGCCTCGGCGTGAGCCCCTTCCCTCCCCGACCGGACATGCCACCCCTCAAGATCTGCTCCCTCGCGCATAGGATCGCGCGGGAGATCATCGCTCCCGGAAACTAGCGCAGAGCCGCCGTGAAACTAGCGCAGCCGAGGGCCAACCAACGCGCCGATTATGGTGTTTTTTGGCCCGACTGCGGAGCATGCCACTCGAGACATGCGGGCAAGACCCTTCGCGGCGCGAAACGCGCTTTGTGCCTTAGGGCTACCGCCAAAAAGAAGCGCGAAGGGCCTCAGCTGCGCTCAGCCGCGAAATTGACGGCGGCCAAGCGGTGGCTGAGTTCCGCATGACGAACCTCGCGGTAACGCGGGGCTTCGATCATGGTCCAAGCGTCGGCATCGGCGAACAGAGCCTTGAGCACGAGCGTGTTCAGGCGATGGCCGCCGCGGCGAGAGTGGAATGCGCCGAGGATGGGAGCGCCCGCCAGCGCGAGGTCGCCGACTGCATCGAGTGCCTTATGGCGCACGAACTCGTCGTGATAGCGCAGGCCTTCGCGGTTGATGATGCGGTCGTCGCCGATGGCGACGGTGTTGTCGAGCGATGCCCCGAGCGCGAGACCCGCCGCCCACAGCCGCTCGACATCCTTCATGAAGCCGAAGGTTCTGGCCCGCGACAGTTCGCGGCGGAAGGAGCCGGGATTGACCTCGATCTCGATCCGTTGGGTGCCGATCAGCGTGGTGTCAAAATCGATCTCGACGTCGAGATGGAAGCCGTTATAGGGCCGGAGCTCGCCGAAGGCGCCGTTCTCCTCCACGCGTACCGGCTTCAGCACCTTAAGGAAGCGGCGCGGGCAGTCGAGTTCGGCAAGGCCGACCTCGTCGATCGCCTCGACGAAGCGTGCGGCGCTCCCGTCCATGATCGGCACTTCGTTGCTGTCGATCTCGATCAGGGCGTTGTCGACGCCGAGGCCGCGTAGCGCCGCGAGCAGATGCTCGACCGTCGCAATCGAGGCGCCGTTGCCGTCGCCAAGCACGGTACAGAGCGTTACACCCGTCACGGAGCGCTGATCGGCAGCGATCTCAGTGCCTTCGGCATCGCCGTTGGAAAGGTGGAAGCGGATTCCGGTGTCCCCGTCGGCGGGACAGAGCGTGATGGAAACTGGCGCTCCGCTGTGGACTCCGGTGCCGGTTAGTGAAATCTCGCCGGCAAGTGTTGTTTGCCGTGCCCCTATGAAACCCTTCATAGCCCCCGTCGGCCCCCGCGCCGTCTTTTTGAGTTCCCTAGCTCGAGGAGACCCCCGAGCCCCCCATCGATCAGCGTCCCTGGCACTTGGAACCGGACGTCGTCAGTCCTTGGCGTGTGCCTCTTTGGTTCCGCCGATCAACCTGCAAGGAACCTTAACGCTGGGGCCAGAGGGCGACAAATCACGGTTTCTTTCACTGTATTACCGCCTACCCCTCTTCTTAGTCATTTGATTTTGTTAGTCTTTCACCAATCGCGAGTCGGCGGTCGCGCGTTTTGGTTAACGATGCGATCTCCCGTTAATTGGCTCGCCGGCGGAGAAAAGCCGGAATCTCGAGGTCGTCGTCTCCCTTTGATTCGGCGGGATTCGCCGCGGTTTCAGCCTTTGCCAGGCGCGGCTGCGGCTCGACCCGTTTCGGGGCGAGCGGCACCGGAGCGGCGCGCGGACGTTCGATGCGCGGCCCCGTCACGGCCTGGCCTTGAGGCTGAACCTCGTCATCGAGATCGGGCTCAAAATCGGCCTCGGGCTCCGCCTGCAGCCGCGGCTGGAGTCTCGGCTTCTCCGCCTGCCACTGCTGGCCAAATTCGGGCTCGCGCTTCACCGGGGCCATCTCGGCGTCAGGCTCCTTCTTCGACCGGCCGACACCAGCAAGCCGCTCGAGGAACCCCACCCGCCGCTTCTGCGCGGCAAGGCCGAGCTGCGGCGCCTGCCCCGCCTGCGCCTTGATCTCGTTCTGAGCGACGACGGGAAGCTCCTCCACGGCCGGCATGCGTCGCACCGGGCGGCGGATCATGGCCGGGGGTGCCGGCTGGAAGCTCCGTTGCGGCGCCGGCGCTTGGGGTTTAGCCGCGCCCATCGGCAGCGGCGCCCCCTGCATCTGCATGGGACGCTTCTCGATCGTCACGTTGCCGGGAGCGCGCCAAACTTGGGGCTCCTTCACCATCTCGTTCGGGCCAAGCACAAGGCTCGCCTCGTCGAGATCGGTCCGAGCCTGAGGCGGCATGGCGCTCAGGCCAGCAAGCCGTTCGCTCAATCTGCCGCGATCAGGCATGGCGGGAGCCGGAGCCTGCATGGCTTGCGGCTGCACCCGAATCTGGGGAGCGAGCCCGATGCCGGTCGCCACCACCGACACGCGGATCGAGCCGTCGAGTTCGTCGTCGAAGGTTGCGCCGACGATGATGTTGGCGTCGGGATCGGCCTCGGCGCGGATGCGGCTCGCCGCCTCATCGACCTCGTAAAGGGTGAGATCGTTGCCGCCGGTGATGGAGACGAGCAGGCCGCTCGCCCCCTTCATGCACACATCGTCGAGCAGCGGGTTCGAGATGGCGGCCTCGGCGGCCTCAAGAGCACGGCGATCGCCGCTCGATTCGCCCGTGCCCATCATCGCCTTGCCCCTGCCGGCCATGATGGTACGGACGTCGGCGAAGTCGAGATTGATGAGGCCCTCTTTCACCATGAGATCGGTGATGCAGGCCACGCCGGCCCGGAGCACGTCGTCGGCCATGCCGAAGGCGTCGGTGAAGGTCGTCTTCTCGTTCGCCACCCTGAACAGGTTCTGGTTCGGGATGATGAGCAGCGTATCGACGTATTTCTGCAATTCCTCGATGCCCGCCTCGGCGGCGCGTAGACGGCGGGCGCCCTCGAATTGGAACGGCTTGGTGACGACGCCGACGGTGAGGATGCCCTCCTCGCGCGCGGCGCGCGCGATCACAGGGGCCGCTCCCGTTCCGGTGCCGCCGCCCATGCCGGCGGTGATGAACACCATGTGGCAGCCGACGAGATGAGCCTTGATGTCGGCCATGGCCTCCTCGGCCGCAGCGGCGCCCACCTCGGGCTTCGAGCCGGCACCGAGCCCCTCGGTGACGTTCGCCCCCATCTGGATGCGGCGCTCGGCGGTCGAGCTCGCCAGGGCTTGCGCGTCCGTGTTGGCGACCACGAACTCAACGCCCTTGAGGCCGCATTCGATCATGTTGTTGACGGCGTTGCCGCCGGCGCCGCCGACACCGAATACGGTGATGCGCGGCTTGAGTTCTGTGAGATCAGGAACCCTGAGGTTGATAGACATGGTGGCCTTCCGATCGT
>NZ_DASRGO010000207.1:0-11331 GCF_035650995.1 Methyloceanibacter sp.
GCCAGCATGTCACCTAGCGGATCATTGATGCTCATCGATCGTCCTTACCAGCTCGACTTGATCATGCCGGGGATCAGGCCCTGGCTTCCGAGTTCGCGCAGCGCGATACGCGACATGCGCAGCTTGCGGTAATAGCCGCGCGGGCGGCCCGTGAGGTCGCACCGGTTGCGGATGCGCGTCGGCGATGAGTTGCGCGGCAGCTCGGCGAGCTTGAGGCGCGCCGCAAACCGCTCCTCGGCCGGCAGCGAGCGGTCGGCGGCGATCGTCTTGAGCCGCGTCCGTCTGGTCTTGTACTTCTTGGCGAGGCGGCGACGCTTCTTGTCCCGCTCGATCATGCTGGTCTTAGCCATTCACGTCCTCCTGTCGCGGCCAGTCGCCTAGCTGCGAAACGGAAAATTCAAGCCCGCCAGCAGCGCGCGCGCTTCCTCGTCGGTGCGCGCCGTCGTGCAGACGATGATGTCCATGCCGAGCACATCCTCGACCTTGTCGTAATCGATCTCGGGGAAGATGATGTGCTCTTTCAGTCCGATGGCGAAATTGCCCCGCCCGTCGAAGCTCTTCGGGTTCAGCCCGCGGAAGTCGCGCACGCGCGGCAGGGCGATGTTCACCAGCCGGTCGATGAACTCGTACATGCGGTTCTGGCGGAGCGTCACCTTGGCGCCGATCGGCATACCCTCGCGCAGTTTGAAGGTGGCGATCGACTTGCGCGCCCGGGTGATCACCGGCTTTTGCCCGGCGATCAGGCCGAGATCGTTGGCCGCGGCCGTCACCTTCTTCTGGTCGTTGATGCCCTCGCCCACGCCCATGTTCAGCACCACCTTCTCGAGGCGCGGCACCTGCATGGGGTTCTTGTAGCCGAACTTCTTGGCCAGTTCGGGCTTGAGCACGGTCTGATAGTGCTGCTTGAGGCGCGGAATGTAGCTGTCTTTAGACATCGATGATCTCACCCGAGCGCTTGGCAAACCGGACCTTGCGCCCGTCTTTCAGAAATTTGTAGCCGACGCGCGTGGGGCTCCCATCCTTGGGATCCTCGAGCGCGACATTGGAGACGTGGATCGGCCCCTCCTTGGAGATGATCCCGCCTTCTTGCGTGGCGGTCTGGCGCTGATGGCGCCGCACGACGGCGACCCCGCTCACGATGACGCGATTCTCGCCCGGCATCACCTTGAGCACTTCGCCCTTCTTGCCCTTGTCCTTGCCGCTGATGACGACCACGTGGTCGCCCTTCCGGATCTTGAGCTTGGCCATCTACAGAACCTCCGGGGCGAGCGACACGATCTTCATATGCTTCTTGGCCCTCAGCTCGCGCGTCACCGGGCCGAAGATGCGCGTGCCAATCGGCTCGCCTTGCGCGTTGACCAACACCGCGGCATTCCGGTCGAAGCGGATGATCGAGCCATCGGGACGGCGCACGCCCTTGGCGGTGCGCACCACTACGGCCTTCATCACCTGGCCCTTCTTCACCCGGCCGCGCGGGATCGCCTCCTTGACGGAGACCACGATGGTGTCGCCGATTCCGGCGTATTTCCGCTTCGACCCGCCGAGCACCTTGATGCACTGGACGCGCCTCGCCCCGGAATTGTCGGCGACGTCGAGATTTGTCTGCATCTGAATCATGGCACTTGCCCTTGCTCAGGCCGCATCGGCCCGACAACTCCGTTTCTTATCCAGCCGCCTGCTCACGCGGCAGCACCACCCAGCGCTTCTGCTTCGAGATTGGCGGACATTCCTCGATCCACACCGTCTCGCCCACCTTGAACTCGTTCTTCTCGTCGTGGGCGTGATAGTTCTTGCTCCGCCGCACTGTCTTTTGCAGCAAAGGATGGGTGAAGCGCCGCTCGACGCGGACCACCACGGTCTTGTCGTTCTTGTCGCTCACCACGACCCCTTGCAGAACTCTCTTCGGCATCGTTTTGCGTCCTAGCTCTTGGCCTTGGCCTTGGTTGCGGCCTTGGGCTTCGCCGTCTTGATCTTCTTGGTCTTCGCTTCCGCCTTCGCCTTGGCTTCGGCCTTGGGCTTCGCCTCGGCCTTCGGTTTCGCTTCGGCCTTGGGCTTCGGCTCGGCCTTCGGCTTCGGCGCCGCAGTCTTGGGCGCGGGCACGCGGCCCAATGCCGCCTCGCGCGCAATGGTCTGGAGGCGGGCGATGTCGCGCCTGATCTGGCGGACGCGCGCCGTGTTCTCGAGCTGGCCGGAGGCCGCTTGGAAGCGCAGATTGAACTGCTCCTTCTTGAGCTTGAGGAGCTCGTCGGAGCGCTGATCTTCGGTCAGCCCGCGGACTTGAGCGGCCTTCATGACGCCGGCACCTCGCTGATGCGCGCGACCACGCGCGTCTTGATCGGAAGCTTGGCGGCGGCAAGACGAAGCGCCTCGCGCGCCACCGCCTCGCCCACGCCGTCGATCTCGAACATGATACGGCCGGGCTTGACCCGGCACACCCAGAACTCCGGCGTGCCCTTGCCCTTGCCCATGCGCACCTCGGTCGGCTTCTTCGACACCGGCACGTCGGGAAAGATGCGGATCCACACCCGGCCCGAGCGCTTCATCTGGCGCGTCATGGCGCGGCGCGCCGCCTCGATCTGCCGTGCGGTGACGCGCGCGGGCTCCTGCGCCTTGAGTCCGTAGGTGCCGAAATTGAGGTTCACCGCGCTCGACGCGGCGCCCTTGATGCGGCCCTTATGGGCTTTGCGGAACTTGGTGCGTTTCGGTTGCAGCATGACGTGAAACTTTCCCCGCGCCTAAGCCTGTGCCTGAGCAGGCTCGCGGCGCCCTTGCGACCGGCCGCCTTCCTGCGCCTCGAGCGCGCGATTCTCTTGGGCCATGGGATCGTGCTCCAGGATCTCGCCCTTGAAGATCCACACCTTGATGCCGATCACGCCATAGGCCGTGCGCGCGAGCGCCGTGCCGTAATCGATATTGGCCCGCAGCGTGTGCAGCGGCACGCGTCCCTCGCGATACCACTCCATGCGCGCAATCTCGGCTCCGCCCAGCCGCCCGCCGCAATTGATGCGAATGCCGAGCGCACCCATGCGGATCGCCGACTGAACCGCGCGCTTCATGGCGCGGCGGAAGGCGACGCGGCGCTCGAGCTGCTGGGCAATGCCCTCGGCGACAAGCGTGGCGTCGATCTCGGGTTTGCGCACCTCGACGATATTGAGATGCACTTCCGAGTCCGTCATCGAGGCGAGCTCGCGCCTGAGCTTCTCGATGTCCGAGCCCTTCTTGCCGATCAGGATGCCCGGCCGCGCCGTGTGCACCGTCACCCGGCACTTCTTGTGCGGGCGCTCGATCACCACCTTGGAGATGCCGGCCTGCTTGCGCGTGTCGAGGATGTGCTTGCGCATCTTGAGGTCCTCGTGCAGGAGCCGCGCATATTCGCCGCGCGAGGCGTACCAGCGCGAGTCCCACGTGCGGTTGACCCCGAGCCTGAGCCCGATCGGATTGACCTTCTGTCCCATCAAGCAGACTCCTCGACTTGGCGCACGACCACGGTGATCTGCGCGAACGGTTTCAGGATGCGGCCGGCGCGACCCCTCGCCCGCGCGCGCATGCGCTTCAGCACCAGATTCTTGCCGACATAGGCCTCTGACACGACGAGAGAGTCGACATCGAGATCGTGATTGTTCTCGGCATTGGCAATGGCCGACTCGAGCGTTTTCTTCACGTCCTTCGCCACGCGCTTGCGCGAGAAGGTGAGATCGGCCAGCGCGCGGTCGACCTTCTTGCCGCGGATCAGCTGCGCAAGCAGGTTGAGCTTCTGCGGGCTCACGCGCATGAGCCGCGTCACCGCCCTCGCCTCGTTGTCTTTAAGCGCGCGTTCGCGCTGCGGCTTGCCCATGTCGTTTAAGCCTTCGCCGTCGCTGTGGGTGTCGCTCTCTTCGCCTTGCGGTCGGCCGCGTGGCCGTAGAAGGTCCGCGTCGGGGCGAATTCGCCGAATTTGTGGCCGATCATGTCCTCGGTGACGAGCACCGGAACATGCTTGTGGCCGTTATGCACGCCGAAGGTCAGCCCGACGAATTGCGGCAGGATGGTCGAACGGCGCGACCAGATCTTGATCACCGCGTTCGAGCCGGAGGCGCGCGCCTTCTCCGCCTTCTTCAACAGATATCCGTCGACGAACGGACCCTTCCAAATCGAGCGACCCACTTGACTAACCCTTCTTCTGATGGCGGCTGCGCAAGATGTACTTGTCGGTCGACCGGTTGTGCCGCGTCTTCTTGCCCTTGGTCGACTTGCCCCACGGCGTGACCGGATGACGGCCGCCCGAGGTGCGGCCCTCGCCGCCGCCGTGCGGATGATCGATCGGATTCATGGCGACGCCGCGCACGACGGGCCGCCGCCCCTTCCACCGCACCCGCCCGGCCTTGCCGATCGAAACGTTGGAATTGTCGGGATTTGACACCGCGCCCACGGTCGCCATGCACTCGGCAGGGACCATGCGGGTCTCGCCGGAATTGAGCCTGAGGATGGCATAGCCCGCATCGCGCCCGACGAGCTGCACGTAGGCGCCGGCGGCACGCGCGAGCTGGCCGCCCTTGCCAAGCTTCATCTCCACATTGTGGACGATGGTGCCGATCGGCATGTTGGCAAGCGGCATGGCGTTGCCGGGCTTCACGTCGACCTTGGTGTCGGCGATGACCGTGTCGCCCGGCGCGAGCCGCTGCGGGGCGAGAATATAGGACAGCTCGCCGTCCTCGTATTTGATCAGCGCGATGAACGCGGTGCGGTTCGGATCGTATTCGATCCGCTCGACGGTCGCCGGCATGCCGCGCTTGGCGCGTTTGAAATCGACCATGCGATAGGCGCGCTTGTGGCCGCCGCCGCGATGCCACATCGACACGCGGCCGAGATTGTTGCGCCCGCCGGTCTTGCGTAGACCCTCGGTCAGCGCCTTGACCGGCTTGCCCTTGTAGAGGTGGCTCTTGTCCACAAGGACAAGCTGCCGCTGCGAGGGCGTGGTCGGTTTATAGGTCTTGAGCGCCATCGCTTAGATCCTCGTCGTCACGTCGATCCTGTCGCCCTCGGCGAGGCGCACGATCGCTTTCTTGACGTCCTGCTGCTTGCCCTTCACGCCGCGGAAGTGCTTGGTCTTGCCCTTGCGGGTGAGCGTGTTGACCGCCACGACCTTGACGCCGAACAGCTGCTCGACCGCCGCCTTGATCTCCGGCTTGGTGGCGTCGCGGCGCACCTTGAACACGACCTGGTTCGACTCCGAGACGGCGGTTGCCTTCTCGGTGATCACCGGGGCGACGATGACGTCATAGGCGTCGAGCGTGCTCATTTGAACCGTGCCTCCAGCGCCTCGAGCGCAGCTTTGGTGAGCACGAGCTTCTCGTGCCTCAGAATGTCGTAGACGTTGATGCCGGCAACCGGGAGCACGTCGACGTCGGGAAGGTTCCGCGCGGCGCGGGCAAACGCTTCCTGCACTTCGGCTCCGTCGATGATCAGCACCGAGCCGAAGCCGAGCTTGGCGAAGCGCGACTTGAGCTCCTTGGTCTTGCCTTCCTTCAGCTCGCACTTGTCGAGCACGACGAGCTCCTCGGCCTTGGCCTTGGAGGACAGAGCGTGCTTGAGCGCGAGCGCCCGCACCTTCTTCGGCAGATCGATGGCGAAATCCCTCGGCTTCGGCCCGAACGCCTTGCCGCCGCCCCGGAAGATCGGCGCCTTCTTGCTGCCGTGCCGGGCGCGGCCGGTGCCCTTCTGCCGGTACATCTTGGCCGTGGTGTAGTTGACCTCAGAGCGGTCCTTGACATGGGCCGTGCCGCCTCGGCGCTTGGCGAGCTGATAGCGCACCATGCGTTGCAGAATGTCGACGCGGGGCTCGAGCCCGAACACGTCGTCCCGGAGATCGACCGTTCCCGCCTTCTTGGCGTCGAGCGTGGTGACGTCGGCTTGCATTAGCTCTCGCTCCCGCCCTCGGCCTCGACGCTCTCAGCGCCCGGCGTTTCGGACTTGTCGTGTTTTGCCTTTTTCGGCGCTTCGTTGGCCGCCTTGCGGAACGCGCCGGGCTTCGGCGCGCTCTCGGGCAGCGCCCGCTTTACCGCATCGTGGATCGTGACCCATCCGCCCTTGGCTCCGGGGACGGCGCCGCGGATCATGATCAGCCCGCGCGCGGGGTCGGTCTTCACCACGCGCAGGTTCTGCGTCGTGACGTTCACGTCGCCCATGTGGCCGGCCATCTTCTTGCCCTTGAACACCTTTCCGGGGTCCTGGCGCTGACCGGTCGAGCCGTGGCTCCTGTGGCTCACCGACACGCCGTGGCTTGCGCGCAGGCCGCCGAAGCCATGCCGCTTCATGACGCCGGCGAAGCCCTTGCCAATGGTCGTTCCCGACACGTCGACGAACTGGCCCTCGACGAAATGGTCGGCGGTGATCTCCGCGCCCACCTCGATGAGATTTTCCGGGCTCACGCGGAACTCAGCGAGCTTGCGCTTGGGCTCGACATTGGCCACGGCGAAGTGGCCGCGCGCGGCGCGGCTCATGCGCTTGATCTTGGGACGGCCGGCGCCGAGCTGGAGCGCGGTATAGCCGTTCTTCTCCGCCGTGCGGTGGCCGACGACCTGGCAATGATCGAGCTTCAACACCGTCACCGGGACATGCTCCCCGGCGTCGGTGAAGATCCTGGTCATGCCGACCTTCTGCGCGATGACTCCTGATCGCATCGGTCTAATTCCTTGCCTCGTCTCGCGCCCTTACAGCTTGATCTCGACGTCGACGCCCGCTGCGAGGTCGAGCTTCATCAGCGCGTCAACCGTCTGCGGCGTGGGATCGACGATGTCGAGCAGGCGCTTGTGCGTGCGCATCTCGAACTGCTCGCGGCTTTTCTTGTCGATGTGCGGAGAGCGGTTGACCGTGAACTTCTCGATGCGCGTCGGCAGCGGGATCGGCCCGCGCACCTCGGCGCCCGTGCGCTTCGCGGTGTTGACGATCTCCTTGGTCGACGCATCGAGGATGCGATGGTCGAAGGCTTTGAGCCTGATTCTTATGTTCTGGCTTTGCATCTCGATGGTCCCAAAATTGAGAGGAGCGCGCCGCCTAGGCAGCGCGCTCTCTTGCCTCCCTTACTCGATGATCGACGCCACGACGCCCGCGCCTACGGTGCGGCCGCCCTCGCGGATGGCGAAACGAAGCTTCTCTTCCATGGCGATCGGCACGATCAGCTCGACCGTCATGTTCACGTTGTCGCCCGGCATCACCATCTCGGTGCCTTCCGGCAAATGCACGACGCCGGTCACGTCGGTGGTGCGGAAGTAGAACTGCGGCCGGTAGTTGGCGAAGAACGGGGTGTGGCGCCCGCCCTCCTCCTTGGTGAGGATGTAGGCCTCGGCCTTGAACTTGGTGTGCGGCGTGATCGAGCCGGGCTTGGCCAGCACCTGGCCGCGCTCCACGCCCTCGCGATCGACGCCGCGCAGCAGGCAACCGACATTGTCGCCGGCCTCGCCCTGATCGAGCAGCTTGCGGAACATCTCGACGCCGGTGACGGTGGTCTTGCTCGTCGGCTTGATGCCCACGATCTCGACCTCCTCGCCGACCTTGATGATGCCGCGCTCGATGCGGCCGGTCACCACCGTGCCGCGGCCCGAGATCGAGAACACGTCCTCGATCGGCATGAGGAACGGCTTGTCCTTGGGACGGTCGGGCTGCGGGATGTATTCGTCCACCGCCTTCATCAGCGCCTTGATCGCGTTCTTGCCGATCTCGTCGTCACGGCCCTCGAGCGCCGCCAGGCCCGAGCCCTTGACGATCGGAATCTCGTCGCCGGGGAACTCGTATTTGGACAGAAGCTCGCGCACCTCGAGCTCGACCAGGTCGAGCAGCTCCGGGTCGTCGACCATGTCGACCTTGTTGAGGAACACGACGAGCGCCGGCACGCCGACCTGGCGCGCAAGCAGGATGTGCTCGCGGGTCTGCGGCATGGGACCGTCGGCGGCGGAGACGACGAGGATGGCGCCGTCCATCTGTGCCGCGCCGGTGATCATGTTCTTCACGTAGTCGGCATGGCCGGGGCAGTCCACGTGGGCGTAGTGACGCTTGTCGGTCTCGTACTCCACATGCGCGGTCGAAATGGTGATGCCGCGCGCCTTCTCCTCGGGCGCCTTGTCGATCTGGTCGTAGGCGGTGAACTGCGCCTTGCCTTCTTCGGCCAAGACCTTGGTGATCGCTGCCGTCAGCGTCGTCTTGCCGTGATCGACGTGACCGATCGTCCCGATGTTGCAGTGCGGCTTCGTCCGCTGGAATTTTTCCTTAGCCATGTTGGCTCTCCATCCTTCAACAAAAACAAGTCTGCCTAGGCGAACTTCGCCTTGACCTCTTCAGTCACGCCTTGCGGCGCCGGCGCATAGTGATCGAACTGCATGGTGAACTGCGCCCGCCCCTGGCTCATCGAGCGCAGGTTGTTGACGTAGCCGAACATGTTGGCGAGCGGCACCATGGCATTGATCACCGAGGCGTTGCCGCGCGTCTCTTGCCCGCGCACCTGGCCTCTGCGGCTGGTGAGGTCGCCGATGATGCCGCCGACATAGTCCTCGGGTGTTACCACCTCGACCTTCATGATCGGCTCGAGCAGCTTGGGCCCGGCCTTGAGCGCGCCCTCGCGGAACGCCGCGCGCGCGGCGATCTCGAACGCCATCACGCTCGAATCGACCTCGTGGTAGGCACCGTCGGTCAGCGTCACCTTGACGTCGAGCATGGGGAAGCCGGCGATGACGCCCGATTCCAACACGCTCTGCACGCCCTTCTGCACGCCGGGGACGTACTCCTTCGGCACGTTGCCGCCGACCACCTTGCTCTCGAACAGATTGCCGGCGCCGGCCTCGTTCGGCTCGATCGTGAGCTTGACGCGGGCGAACTGACCCGAGCCACCGGTCTGCTTCTTGTGGGTATAGTCGACATCGGCGCGCTTGGTGACGGTCTCGCGGAACGCCACCTGAGGCGCTCCGACATTGGCCTCGACCTTGAACTCGCGGCGCATGCGGTCGACGATGATGTCGAGGTGAAGTTCGCCCATGCCCTTGATGATGGTCTGGCCCGACTCGTGGTCGACCGAGACGCGGAAGGACGGATCCTCCTGCGCCAGACGGTTGAGCGCCATGCCGAGCTTCTCCTGGTCGCCCTTGGTCTTGGGCTCGACCGCGACCTCGATGACCGGATCGGGAAACTCCATGCGCTCGAGGATCACGGGCTTCGTGGGATCGCACAGCGTGTCGCCGGTGGTCACGTCTTTCAGACCCGCGAGCGCCACGATGTCGCCGGTGAAGGCCTCCTTGATGTCCTCGCGGTGATTTGCGTGCATCAGGAGCATGCGCCCGATGCGCTCCTTCTTGTCCTTCACCGTGTTGATCAGCGTCGTGCCGGAATCAAGCTTGCCGGAATAGATGCGGCAGAAGGTGAGCGAGCCCACGAACGGGTCGTTCATGATCTTGAACGCGAGCATGGAGAGCGGGGCGTCGTCGCTTGCATCGCGCGTGGTCGGCTCGCCGCTCTTGACGTCGATGCCCTCGACCGGAGGCACGTCGATCGGCGACGGGAGATAGTCCACCACCGCGTCGAGCAGCGGCTGCACGCCCTTGTTCTTGAACGCCGAGCCGCACAGGATCGGCACGAACTGGCTCGTTACCGTTCCCTTGCGGATGAGCGCCTTGAGCTGGGCCTGATCGGGCTCCTTGCCCTCGAGATAGGCCTCGGTCGCAGCCTCGTCGACCTCGACCGCCGTTTCGATGAGCATCTCGCGGTATTTCTTCGCCTGATCGAGCAGGTCGGCGGGGATTTCCTCGTCGTGGAACTTGGCGCCGAGCGACTCGTCGTCCCATACCACCGCCTTCATGCGGATAAGGTCGATGATGCCGGCGAAGCTCGATTCCACCCCGAGCGGAAGCTGGATCACGATCGGCTTGGCCCCGAGGCGGTCCTTGACCATCTGCACCGATACGAAGAAGTCGGCGCCGATCTTGTCCATCTTGTTGACGAAGATCATGCGCGGCACGCCGTATTTGTCGGCTTGGCGCCATACCGTCTCGGTCTGCGGCTCGACGCCCTGGTTGGCGTCGAGCAGGGCGACCGCGCCGTCGAGCACGCGCAAGCTGCGCTCGACCTCGATGGTGAAATCCACGTGGCCGGGCGTGTCGATGATGTTGATGCGCTTGCCGTTCCAGAAAGCGGTGGTCGCGGCCGAGGTGATGGTGATGCCGCGCTCCTGCTCCTGCTCCATCCAGTCCATGGTGGCGGCGCCGTCGTGCACCTCGCCGATCTTATGGCTCTTGCCGGTGTAGTAGAGGATCCGCTCGGTGGTCGTGGTCTTTCCGGCGTCGATATGCGCCATGATCCCGATATTGCGGTAATCCTCTAGGGGGGTGGCCCGGGGCATCGTCGAAATCCTTGCGTTCGTTACCAGCGGTAATGGGAGAAGGCGCGGTTCGCCTCCGCCATCCGGTGGGTGTCCTCCCGCTTCTTCACCGCGGTTCCGCGGTTATTGGCGGCGTCCAGCAGCTCCCCCGACAGCCGCTCGACCATGGTGTTCTCGTTGCGCCCGCGCGCCGCCGTGATGATCCAGCGGATGGCAAGCGCCTGACGGCGGTCGAGCCTGACCTCGACCGGCACCTGATAGGTGGCGCCGCCGACGCGGCGCGATCTTACCTCGAGCGCGGGCATCACATTGCGCAGCGCCTCGTGGAACAGCTCGACGGGGTTCGATTTTCCCTTCTTCTCCAACTGGTCGAGGGCGCCGTAGACGATCCGTTCGGCCACGGACTTCTTGCCCTCCTGCATGATGGAGTTCATGAACTTGGTCAGCACGATGTCTCCGAACTTCGGGTCGGGGATGACTTCGCGCTTGTCTGCTCTGCGACGCCTCGACATCTCGTGTGATCCGTTTCCTTAAACAAGAAAACGACCCGTTATTTGGGCCGTTTGGCTCCGTATTTGGAGCGCCGCTGCCGGCGGTCGCCAACGCCTTGGGTGTCGAGCACGCCGCGGATGATGTGATAGCGCACGCCGGGAAGGTCTTTGACGCGACCGCCCCTGATCATCACCACCGAATGCTCTTGGAGATTATGCCCCTCGCCCGGAATGTAGCTCGTCACTTCCATCTGATTGGTCAGGCGTACGCGCGCCACCTTGCGCAGCGCCGAATTGGGCTTCTTCGGCGTGGTGGTGTAGACGCGCGTGCATACCCCCCGCTTCTGCGGGCAGGCCTGCATCGCCGGCACTTTGTTCCGTTTGCCCGGCTTCTGGCGGGGCTTGCGGATGAGCTGTTGTATCGTCGGCATCGTCTGCCTTTACGTCCAATCGTTTCCCGCGGGCATGAGCCCATACCATCTGGCGCCGAATGAGCGGGTT
>NZ_DASRGO010000208.1:0-6104 GCF_035650995.1 Methyloceanibacter sp.
ATTGCGGAGAGAGCGACTGCCGCCTGAGTGCGCCGCACCGACTGACGCTGAGCAATGGCGTCACGGTTCGCGCGCGCACCGTCGTCGTCGCCTCAGGCGCACGCTATCGCCGCCTGCCCGTCGACAATCTTGGAACGTTCGAAGGCGCCGGCGTGTCCTATTGGGCGAGCCCAATCGAGGCGAAGCTGTGCGAAGGCGAGGAGGTCGCGCTCGTGGGCGGGGGCAATTCAGCGGGCCAGGCGGTCGTCTTCCTGGCGCCGAAGGTGAAGACGCTGCACCTCGTCATCCGCGGCGAGGAGCTGGAGGCCTCCATGTCGCGCTATCTCATCGACCGGATCGTGGCGCTGCCCAATGTCGAATTGCATACCAAGACAGAGATTGTCGGGCTTGAAGGCGACGAGAAGGACGGGCTGACCGGTGCCACGTTCCGTGATAGGGAGACCGGCAAGACACACAGCTGCCACATGCGCCATCTGTTTTTATTCATCGGCGCCGATCCGAATGCGAATTGGCTTACCCACTGCGTCGCCGTGGACGGCAAGGGCTTCGTCATCACCGGCAACGGCTTTGCCGTCGGCGATGCCGGGCGCGAGGCGCTTCCCTACGAGACGAGCAGGCCCGGAGTCTTCGCCATCGGAGACGTGCGCGCAGGCTCGACCAAACGCGTGGCCGCCGCCGTCGGCGAGGGCGCCGGCGTCGTGCCGCAAATTCATGAGGTTCTAGCGGAAGCTTAAGTCGCTAACCGGTGAACGCAGGCGCCGGGCTCTCCATCGTGTCTTCGACCGATGGCACGAACAAGCCGATGCGGCTCTTGCCTTCGTAGCGTGCTTGATAGAGCGCATGGTCGGCATCGCGATACATGCGGCTGAACTCGGCATCGACGCCGTCGAGCACAACCACTCCGATCGACACGCTGGCATTGGCGCCCGTGAGCGGGATCGACGGTTTGGCGAGCTTGGCGAGAATGCCCCGGGCCATCGCCATCGCTTCCGTCTGGTCGCAATCGGCAGCGAAGACGAAGAACTCATCGCCGCCAATCCGGGCGCATTCGTCGCCTTCGCGAATGCTCCCGCGGATCGCTTCGGCAATAAGCGCTATGACTGCGTCGCCGGTGGCGTGACCGCGCGTATCGTTGATGATCTTGAGCCCGTCGATGTCGATGAGGAGAGCGGCATAGCTCTTTGCGCGCCGCGCCAGAAGCGTCTTGACCGCGTCGATGGCGCCAAGCCGGTTGCGCAAGCCGGTCAGGGCATCACGCGTCGAGCTCTCATAGAGAGCCTGCATGCGACTTTGCAATGTGGAATAATAGCGCTCCGCTCCGTAGCCGATCAGAAGCGCGAGCACCAACGCGGCGATCAAACTGCCGATGGCAATGTCGCGGAAGCGCGCTTCTTGTGCGAAATAGTACTCCAGGTCGAAGTCGACGCCGGCAAAGCCACTATAGCGGCCCTCGCTATCGTAGATGGGCGCTTCCCCCGTGAGGAATGTGCCGTAGTCGTCCTCCTCGAAGCTGGGATTGACGTAGGTCTTGCCCGCGGCGAGCTGCCCAAGCCAGTCGTCGTTGTATTCCGGACGGACGTCGAACCGCTCCATATAGCCCGACGCTTCCAATTTGCGATTGGTCTTGAGGTCCCGCGAGGCGGCGGTATCGAGCACGAAATAGGCGACGCCGTCCCGCTCGACCATCGTGTACACATAAAAAATGTCCGGGTCCGCGGAATGGAAGCGCACCAGCGGCGCCAGCGCGCGCTTGTACAATTCGTCGCTGTAATTGGCGGGATCGAGCAGTTGCCGGTGCAGATCGCCATCAACGACGCTGGCCGCAAGCCTGGCAATTTCGCCGACATGAGCGCGGAGCGATTCCCAGCGCGCCTGCTTCGACAGATATTGCGGGATGGCGACGAGCGAAACGAGGATCACAGCCGCCGCGAGACTCGCGACCGCGAAGACAATCGGATTGAATTGTCGGCCTTTCGCTCCGGATTTGGCTCCGGGATTCTTTACGGGTGCTAGCACGCCAAGCTGTCCTGTGGGAGCAAGCGCGCCCCCAAGGCAAAGAGCCTACTCGGACGACATTAGCCAAGGGTTTCGATTTCTACGCCTATTCCTCACCCCCGGACCTTGGATGCAACCGGAAGATGCGATGCTGTGCTGCCAGAAGCGCCGTTTCTGACCTGGGTCAGTCCGAGCCCGATTTTTAGCTCAACGGGTGGATGCGGAAGGGGAGGCCGCCCTTGGGGCAGAGCGTCACCGTCGCGTGGATCTTGGCTGGCACCGGCCCGACATATTCGGGCGTGAAGCGCCTGAGGAGCTGCACGAGCGCGAGCGTATTCTCGATCTGCGACAAAGCCCCGCCGATGCACGAGCGCTTGCCCGCGGCAAACGGCAGATAGGTATATTTCGTGCGCTTCTTGGCGCGCTCGGGCGCAAACCGCTCGGGCTCGAACTTCTCGGGCTCCTCCCAAAAATTCGGGCTGTGGTGCATCACGTAAGCGAGGATCACCACCTTGTCGCCGGCCTTGATCTGGCGGCCGCCGATCTCGTCATCGCCAGCGGCGATGCGGATCAAAGCCCAGATGGGCGGGAACAGGCGCATGGTTTCCTGGATGACCATGCGCGTATAGGTGAGGTGCTGAACCTCGTTCCATTCGGGGTCGCGCTCGCCGCACACGGCTCTCGCTTCGGCCCGGATGCGCTCGAGCGCCTCCGGGTGCATCGACAGGAGATAGAGCGACCAGGCGAGCGTGAGCGCCGTGGTCTCCGTGCCGGCCCAGAGATACTGCTTCATCTCGTCGATCACCTGCTGGCGATCGAACTCGGGGAAGTTGGGATCGGCCTCGGCGGCCTGCAGCATCTTGAGCAGCGTCTTCTCGCGATAGTCGAGCACGTTGGCGCCGATCACCGTGTCGGGAATCGAGCCCCACACCTCCATGGCCTTGGCGGCGTCCTCGGCGGTGATTTCCTCGATCTCGCCGCGCACGTTCTTGAGGCGGATCGATTTGTGATTCATCACGTCGGTGTAGGTCTTGACCTGACCGAACACGAAATGAGGGTTGAACGGCATTTCGCGATCAAACAGCGCCTTGCACACCATCTCGGCGGCGAGCGTCCAGGTCTCCTCGACCATCTCGATGGTCTCGCCGGTCGAGGCAAATTTCGCCCAACGTCCCATCTTCGACTCGATGGCCGACATCAGATAGGGGAAATAGACCTCGAACATATTGGGGTGAAAGGCGGGCTGCTGCGGCGCCCTGATCTTCTGCCACAGCGCGCCGTCGATGGTGATCATGCTGCGGCCGAAGACCGGCCGGAGCCCATCGAAATATTTGGTGTAGTTGTCGGCGTTGGTGACGAGAACGCGCTCGGCGTGGGCGGGCTCGGAGAGCAGCACGATGCGGTGGTTCTTGAGGTTGATCGGAACCACGCCACCATATTTGTCGCTGAGCGCCATGAGAACCTGCATAGGGTTCTCCTGGTTCAAGAGCGGGGTGAGCTTGTACCAGATGCTCTGCTCTTCGCCGAGCCCATGCGATGCAGAATAGGCGACCGTCATCTATCCGTCTGTTCCCTTGCTCCCTGTTCTTGCCGTCCGGGGCCAAGGCCTTGCTCCCCAGGGGGTCAGCGGCCTCGTCGAGGGAGCGGCCCTCCGGACAGCTTTCCAAGGCTTCGCCACGTCTTGCGACATCGTGGCAAAAATTGCCCTGATTCAAGGCAGTCCTAGCACCCTGCCGTTGATGTTGTCCATCGTTGGCACATCACCATCTCGTCGCGTGACATGCCACACAATTCAATCTTACGGCCGTTAACACTTTCGTTCAAAGAGCTTCATCAAATTGGCGGCGAAAAGATAGGGGGCTCCTCTCTCATCTGTGTCATTCCAACAACACGTTCGCCATCGACGTGCACCGTTCCCGAGGCGACGAGTCGCAGCGCGTGGGGATAGAGCCGGTGCTCGGCCTCGAGAACGCGGGCTGCAAGGCTTTCCGGCGTGTCGCCGGCGAGGACCGGCACCGCCGCCTGAGCCACGATGGGCCCGGAGTCCATTTCGGGCCGCACGAAATGCACAGTGCAGCCCGTGATCTTAACGCCTTCATCCAGCACCCGAGCATGGGTATGCAAGCCCTTGAACGCGGGGAGGAGCGAGGGGTGGATGTTGAGATGGCGGTTCCACCATCCCCGCACGAACGCTTCGGTGTGAAGCCGCATGAAGCCGGCATTGCAGAGGAGCTCGACCCCGGCTTGTTTGAGGGTCTGGTCGAGCACGGCGTCGAAGTCGGAGCGGCTTGCGAAGCGCTTATGGTCAACGACGAGGGCAGGAATTCCGGCCGCTTCGGCGCGGGCGAGACCCTGCACGCCCGGAACGTTGGAAAGTACGAGCACGATCTTGGCCGGGTAGTCGGGAGATTCTTGCGCCTCGATCAGGGCTTGGAGATTGGACCCCCGGCCCGAGATCAGGACCCCGACTCGCTTCCTTGTCACGGTCCGTCCCCGAGCGTTCCGGCATAGCGCACTGCGGCCCCGCGGCCGCGCTTCACGATCACGCCGATCTCCATCGCCTCCGTGCCAAGGGCGCGAAGCACGCGCCTTTTGTCTCGATGCGCGACGATCAGGATCATGCCGATGCCGCAGTTGAAGGTGCGCAGCATCTCCGCCTCGTCCAACCCCGCCTCGCGTTGCAGCCACTGGAAGACCGGAGGGAGCGTGAAGGATGCGAGCTTGATCTCGGCGGCCAGGGCCTTCGGCAGTACGCGCGGGATATTGTCGGTCAGCCCCCCGCCTGTGATGTGGGCGAGCGCCTTGATCGCTCCGGTTTTGCGAATCGCCGCAAGAATTTGCTTCACGTAGATGCGCGTCGGTGTGAGGAGCGCGGCACCGAGCGACTTGCCTTGGACGAACGGCGCTGGATCGTATAGGCGCAGGCCCGAACGCTCCACAACGCGCCGCACCAAGGAGAAGCCGTTCGAATGAACGCCGGAAGAGGGGAGGGCGAGGATCGCGTCGCCGCTCTTGATGTCCTTGCGCGGCAGGATCGCGCGCCGCTCGACCGCTCCGACGGCAAAGCCTGCAAGGTCGTAGTCGCCCGGCTCATAGAGGCCAGGCATCTCGGCGGTCTCGCCTCCGATCAGCGCGCAACCCGCCTCCTTGCAGCCTCTGGCGATGCTTCGGATCACCGTCTCGGCCACGCCGAGGTCGAGCTTGCCGCTGGCGAAGTAGTCGAGAAAGAAGAGCGGCTCGGCGCCCTGCACCACGAGGTCGTTGACGTTCATGGCGACGAGATCGATGCCGATGCCCTCGTGCAATCCGGTCTCGATGGCGAGCTTGAGCTTGGTTCCGACACCGTCGGTTGCGGCGACCAGCACCGGGTCCCTGAAGGCGCAAGCTTTGAGATCGAAAAGGCCGCCGAAGCCGCCGATCGCTCCGAGCACTCCTTTGCGCCTCGTCGCCTTGGCAAGCGGACCGATGGCCTCGACCAGAGCATTGCCGGCGTCGATATCGACGCCCGCGTCGCGATAGGTGAGCCGGCTCGATGTCCTTGGGGTCGCGGGCACTCCGCCACTCTTTATGGAGGTTCGGGCGATGTGGCATAACAATCGTGCCCAAAGAGGCCAGTCAAGGCGGAAAGGCCGCCTCCTGCCACATTCCCACGGTTTATGGGGGATGGGAGGCTGCTCGAGGGTCGGGCGAAGTCGCAAGAGTTCCTGATGGCGTGCCGGCGGTCAAAATGCCTTGCGGTGCAGGCGCCTTGCATCGCCCTTGTCATTCTGTTCCCAGCCTTAGTCCTTCCGGGCACGGCGCGAGCGGCCGACACGCTTTACGACGTTGCCAAAGTCTCGGTCGACGCCACCGACAAGGATGCCGTCGCCGCCAAGGCCAAAGGCATGAAGGCGGCCGAGCTCGACGCCCTTGAAGTTGTGCTCAAAAGGCTCATGCCGACGAGCGCCTATGCGCAGCTCCCCGACCTCAGCCAGCAAAACATCGAGGATCTGGTTTCGTCGGTTTCGATCAGAAGCGAGCGCAACTCCGCCACGCGCTACATTGCGAGCCTCGACGTCTCGTTCAATCCCGAGGCGGTGAAGCAACTCCTCGACGCCCAGAACCTCCCC
>NZ_DASRGO010000209.1:0-17178 GCF_035650995.1 Methyloceanibacter sp.
CACGGCGACATTGGTGATGCCGTGCTCCTTGGCGAGATAGTAGGCGGTGGCAAGGCCATGGCCGCCGCCGCCGACAATCACCACGTCATAGGACGGCTTGGGCTCCGGCTCGCGCCAGAGCGGCTTCCAGTTGCGGTTGCCGGTGAGCGCGTTGGCGAGGAGGCTGAAACCCGAATAGCGCATGGACGCATCTTGCGCCGAGCCTTCGAGGCGGATTGACATTCCGCGACGCTTGCTTGACGTTTTGCGACATGGGCAAGCACAGCATCTCGACCCAGAGCGTCGGCTTCCTCTTGGTGCCGGGCTATGCGCTCATGTCCTATGCCGCGGCGGTCGAGCCGCTCCGCGCGGCGAATTTGCTCTCGGGCAAGGAGCTTTACCGCTGGTGGCATGCGGCGCCAGGCGGCAAGCCGGTGACTGCCTCCAACGGCGTCGCCATCATCCCCGATTGCGGCACCGATCGCGACCGGCAGGCGGACATGGTCTTTGTGTGCGCGGGCGGCAATCCCGCGCTGTTCGAAGACAAGTCCACCTTCGCCTGGCTCAGGCGGCTTGCGCGGAGGGGCGTCACCATCGGGGGTATCTCGGGAGGGCCTTATATCCTGGCCAAGGCAGGGTTGCTCGAAGGGCGCCGCGCTACGCTCCATTGGGAACATCTGCCCGCCTTCCGCGAAGCCTTCCCCGACGTCGAGGTGGTGCCGTCGCTGTTCGAGATCGACGGCAACCGCATCACCTGCTCGGGCGGCATCTCGGCGCTCGACCTGATGGTGGCGCTGATCGAGCGCGACCATGGGCGCCAACTTGCCGCCTCGGTCGGCGACTGGTTCCTGCACACCCATATCCGCGAGGGCTTCGGCCCGCAGCGCATGGACCTGCGCTACCGGCTCGGCATTGCCGACGAGAAACTGCTTTCAGTGCTTCGCGCCATGGAAACGAGCATCGAGATGCCGAAGCCGCGCGAGGCGCTCGCCCGCCAATCGGGCATCTCGCTCAGGCAACTCGAACGGCTGTTCCGCCGCCATATCGGCCACGGCATCCACGCGCATTACCGCTGGCTAAGACTTGAGCGGGCGCGCCAGCTGCTGCGCGAGACGACGCTCCCCGTGCTCGACGTGGCGCTCGCCACGGGCTTCGCCTCGTCGAGCCAGTTCGCCAGGGCCTATAAGCGGGCCTTTGGCGAGCCGCCCAGCGAGACGAGGCTAAGCGGTGAAAGCTTTCGCTGAGTGAGCAACACCTGCCCGGATCGTGCTAGGCTCCGCCCGATTCCGGCGAAAGTCTCTGCGATGGAGGCAGGATGGCGACGAAATCGATAGCGCGCAAAGCGCCCAAGGCCGCTCCGGCCACCAAGCGGGACGCGCCGCGCGCGGTTCCGCTGCAGGTGACGGAGGAGCGGGAGGCCCCCTATGTAACCGGCTCGAACGCGCCGACCACGGGCGAGCTCAGACTCGAAGTTTCGATCGGGCGTCGAGTCAGAGTGCTCCGCCAGCGTCTTCAGCTCACGGCGACCGAACTCGCCACCGAGGCCGGGCTCTCGCCCGGAATGTTGTCGAAGATCGAGAACGGCGGAACCTCGCCCTCGCTGTCGACACTGCAGGCTCTGGCGCGGGCGCTGAACGTGCCCATGACGAGCTTCTTTGCCGATTTCGAGGAACGGCGCGACTGCTCCTATGTCCGTGCCGGACAGGGCGTCTTGATCGAGCGGCGCGGCACCAAGGCCGGCCATCGCTACGCGCTGCTCGGCCACTCGCTCTCGGGCGACATCGTGGTCGAACCTTATCTCATCACCTTGAGCGAGGATGCGGAGCCCTACGCGCTGTTCCAGCATGACGGGGTCGAGTTCATCTACATGCTGACCGGCAAGGTGGTTTATCGCCATGCGGACAAGCTCTATCCGATGTCGCCGGGGGACGCCTTGTTCTTCGACTCAGGCGCCCCGCATGGCCCGGAGGAGCTGGTCGAGCGGCCGATGACCTACCTCTCGATCATCATCTATCCGCGCAGTTGAGGCCTTGGCGTATTTCCCCATAGGAAAAATTATTTCATGTGGGTTGACGAAGGGGGTCGCTCCGTAGCATGGTGAAGGCCCGGTTACTTGGAGCTTTCCAGCCATGTGCGGCATTGTCGGCCTCTTTCTCAAAGATCCCGCGCTTGAGCCCGAGCTCGGCCACCTGACCGAGACCATGCTCGCCACATTGTCGGACCGCGGTCCCGACAGCGCGGGCTTCGCCGTCTATGGCGAAGGGCGGATCGGCGAGACCAAGCTCACCTTGCGCGGCCCATCGGCCTCGGCCATGGCCGACATCGCCGAGCACATTCGCCGCGCCTTCACCGATGCCGATGTCGAACTGTTCGACACCCATGCCGTGGCCAGCATTGAGGACCAGTCGGTTGGGAAGTTCGAAGAGTGGCTGGCCCAGCATGCGCCGGCAGTCGATATCGTCGGCCGCGGCAAGCGCATGGCGCTGTTCAAGGAAGTGGGCCTGCCGGAGAAGGTGGCCGAACGCTTCGGCCTCGGCGCGATGAAGGGCACGCACGCCATCGGCCACACCCGCATGGCGACTGAGTCGGCGGTGACGACCGACGGCGCCCACCCCTACTCGACCGGCAAGGACCAGTGCCTCGTTCATAACGGCTCGTTGTCCAATCACAACAACCTCCGCCGCATCCTGAAGCGCGAAGGACTCACTTTCGAGACCGAAAACGATACCGAAGTCGCGGCGGGTTACCTCACCTGGCGCATGCGCGAGGGGCTTTCGCTCGGCGATGCGCTTAAAGTCAGCCTCCAGGATCTCGACGGATTCTATACGTTCGTGGTCGGAACCGAGAACGGCTTCGGCGTGCTGCGCGACGGCATCGCCTGCAAGCCGGCGATCATGGCCGAGACCGACCGCTACGTGGCATTCGGCTCCGAATACCGCGCGCTTGCCGGGCTGCCCGGCATCGAGAACGCCCGCGTGTGGGAGCCGGAGCCGGCAACGGTCTATTTCTGGGAGCGCTAAGAGCGATGCCCGAGGTCGATCTCGCTACGACGCCCTTGCGTACGGTGAACGCGGCGCTGCATGCGCTGAGGCCGGATACGAACGAGAGGCACTGGGTCATCGACAATCCCGCCGGGCGGCATGCGATTGCGGCCGGTCTCGACGCGCCGATTACTGTCGAGATCAGAGGCCCCGTCGGCTATTACTGCGCCGGCATGAACAAATACGCGACGGTTGTGGTCCACGGCAGCGCCGGGACCGGTGTCGCCGAGAACATGATGTCCGGGTTCGTCCACGTCATGGGCGATGCGAGCCAGTCGGCCGGCGCCACGGGCCGCGGCGGGCTCTTGCGCATCGACGGCAACGCCTCCTCGCGCTGCGGCATCTCGATGAAGGGCATCGACATCGTCGTGCGCGGCTCGGTCGGCCACATGAGCGCGTTCATGGCGCAGGCCGGCAATCTCGTGGTTTTCGGCGATGCCGGCGATGCGCTCGGCGACTCGATCTACGAAGCGCGGCTCTTCGTGCGCGGCAGCGTCAAAAGCCTCGGCGCCGACTGCATCGAGAAACCGATGGAGGACAAGCATAAGCAGGCGCTGCACGATTTGCTCGGCCGCGCGGGAATGAACGGGCAGATCGACGTCTCGGAGTTCAGGCGCTACGGCTCTGCCCGCAAGCTCTACAACTTCCACGTCGACCACGCCGGAGCCTATTGATGGACGCAACGCCCAGGACCACCCCTCGCCCATCGGCGACTTTCGACGATTACACCCTGTCAGAGATCAGGCGCGCGGCAGGCAGCGGCATCTATGATATTCGCGGCTTCGGCGCCAAGCGCAAGGTGCCGCATTTCGACGATCTCTTGTTTCTCGGCGCTTCGATGAGCCGCTATCCGCTGGAAGGCTACCGCGAGAAATGCGGCACCGACGTCTGGCTCGGCACCCGTTTCGCCGAGAAACCGATTCACATCAAAATCCCGATCACCATCGCCGGCATGAGTTTCGGTTCGCTCTCGGCGGAGGCCAAGGAAGCGCTCGGGCGGGGCGCCTCCCAGGTCGGAACCTCGACGACGACCGGCGACGGCGGCATGACCGAAGAGGAGCGCGGGCACTCGAACATCCTCGTCTACCAGCTCCTCCCCTCCCGCTACGGCATGAACCCGGACGATCTCAGGCGCTGCGACGCGATCGAAATCGTGATCGGCCAGGGCGCCAAGCCGGGCGGCGGCGGCATGCTGCTCGGCCAGAAGATTTCCGACCGCGTCGCCGAGATGCGCACGTTACCGAAGGGCATCGACCAGCGCTCGGCCTGCCGCCACCCGGATTGGACCGGCCCCGACGATCTCGAGATCAAGATCGAGGAATTGCGCGAGATCACCGACTGGCAGAAGCCGATCTATATCAAGATTGGCGGCTCGCGGCCCTACTACGACACGGCGCTCGCCGTGAAGGCCGGCGCCGACGTGGTGGTGCTCGACGGCATGCAGGGCGGAACGGCGGCGACGCAGGAAGTCTTCATCGAGCATGTCGGATTACCGATCTTGGGCGCGATCAGGCCTGCGGTGCAGGCGCTCCAGGACCTCGGCATGCACCGCAAGGTTCAGCTCATCGTCTCGGGCGGCATCAGGAACGGCGCCGACGTGGCCAAGGCGCTCGCGCTCGGCGCCGATGCGGCGTCGATCGGCACCGCCGCGCTGATCGCCCTCGGTGACAACGATCCGACACTCGAGGGCGAGTATCGCGCACTCGGCACCACGGCCGGCTGCTATGACGATTGGCACGAGGGCCGCGACCCCGCCGGCATCACCACGCAGGACCCCAAGCTTTCGGCGAGGCTCGATCCTATGCTCGGTGGGCGCAGGCTCGCCAATTATCTTACCGTGCTCACGCTCGAGACGCAGACCATCGCGCGTGCCTGCGGCAAGAGCCACGTGCACAATCTCGAACCCGAGGATTTGGTTGCGCTCACGGTCGAGGCGGCGGCCATGGCGAAGGTGCCCCTTGCCGGCACCAGTTGGATTCCAGGCATGGAGGGATAGTTCATTTCGGAAAGGGGTGGAGTCATGGCGATAGATTTGGCAAAGGCCGCGAAAGAGCGCGGGATCAAATATTTTCTCATCTCCTACGTCGATCTGTTCGGCACGCTCAGGGCGAAGCTCGCCCCCGCCGCCGCGATCGGCGACATGGCGAAGGAGGGCGCAGGGTTCGCCGGCTTTGCCAGCTGGCTCGACATGACGCCGGCCGATCCCGACGTGCTCGCCATTCCCGATCCGGCGAGCCTGATCCAACTCCCGTGGAAGCGCGAAGTCGGCTGGCTCGCGGCCGATCCTTATATGAACGGCAAGCTGGTCGATCAGGCGCCGCGCAATATCCTGAAGAAGGTGAAGGAGAAGGCGGCCAAGCAAGGCTATCAGCTCAAGACCGGCGTCGAATGCGAATATTTTCTGGTGAGCCCGGACGGCTCGGCGATCAGCGACGCAGCGGACACCCAATCGAAACCCTGCTACGACCAGTCGGCGCTGATGCGGCGCTACGACGTGATCAGCGAGATCTGCGATTCGATGCTCGAGCTCGGCTGGGGCCCGTACCAGAACGACCACGAGGACGCCAACGGCCAGTTCGAGATGAACTGGCTCTACGACGACGCCCTCGTCACCGCCGACCGCATGGCCTTCTTCAAGTATATGGTCAAGGCGATCGCCGAGAAGCACGGGCTTCGCGCCACCTTCATGCCGAAACCCTTCGCCAACCTGACCGGCAGCGGCTGTCACGTCCATAGCTCGCTGTGGAAGGACGGCAAGAACCTGTTCGAGGACGGCAATGACAGCATGGGCCTGTCGCGCACGGCCTATAACTTCATCGGCGGGGTGATGAACGCCGCGCAAGAGCTGTGCTCGATCACCAACCCGACGGTGAATTCCTACAAGCGCATCAATGCGCCGGTCACGCTGTCGGGCGCGACCTGGTCGCCGAACACGGTCACCTATGCCGGCAACAACCGCACGCACATGATCCGCATTCCGGGCGGCGGACGGTTCGAGCTGCGCTTGGCCGACGGGGCGGCCAATCCCTACCTGCTCCCCGCCGCGCTGCTCGTCGCCGGTCTCGAAGGCATCAGCAAAGGCATCGATCCCGGCAAGCCCCTCGACATCGATATGTATGCCGAGGGCCACAAGGCGCCAAAAGACACCAAGAAACTCCCGCTCAACCTGCTTGATGCGCTGAGACTGACGGCAAAATCGGACCTCTTGCGCCGCGAGCTCGGGAGCGAGTTCGTCGACTCCTACGTCAAGCTCAAGATGCGCGAGTGGGACGACTATTCGCGGCAGCTCACGCCGTGGGAGCGGGCCAATACGCTTGACTGCTAAGCCGCTCAAAAAAAGGGCATGCCAATGCAGGCAGCGCATATTTCTTGTACTGGCAAGAAAGTTTCTTTCCTGCTAGTGTAGTTGAAGGACTGGTGCGGCTTTCGAGTTCGAGGGGGAACGTCATGGCTGCGGGTTCCAAACAAACTACCGCTTCGGAAGAACTTAAATACGCCTCGGGAAACCTGAAACGGGAAACCGGCTGGTGGGGCGCCTTCGTCATCGGCCTCGCCGGCACAATTCTCGTCACCGGTATCGCTCCGGTAATGGTGACGGCGCTCGGCGCGTCGTCGATTCCGATCACCGTCTTCATCACGCTTACCGGCTGGCTGCTCTGCCTTTTCCTGGCCGAGCTCGCCGCCATGATGCCGGAGCGCACCGGCGGGTCGCCGTCCTATGCATATCCCGCCTTCAAAGACCGCTGGCCAAGGTTCGCCAAGCACATCAACGGCTTCACCGCCTGGGCTTATTGGCTTGGCTGGTTCCCGGTGGCGCCGCTCAACATGATCCTCGCCTCGTTCTATTTGGCTGATCGGTTCCACCTCAATACGACGGCTGGCTTCACCCCGATTCACACCTTCATCGCCTGGTCGACGCTCATCATCTCGATCCTCGGCATCCTGCTGTTCTTCATTCCCGCCTATCGGGGCATCCGCGTCGGCGCGACCTTCGCCACGGTCCTCGCGCTGTTGTCGATGATCCCGCTGACCTTCATCGCGATTGCCTGGATCTTCAATCCAAGCGTGGTGAATTTCGGCGAGCTTTCAGGGTTCCCGCGCGTCGACGGGTCGAGCTTCTTTGCCGATCTCGGCGGGTTCAAATGGTGGCAGGTCTATATCGCCTACGGGTTCCTGCTCACCTGGAACGTGATCGCCATGGAGGCGGCGGCTTGCTACATCGGCGAGTGCGCCAATCCCGATCATGACGCGAAGATCGCGATGAACCTCGAAGGCGCATACGGGGTGTTCATCTACACCCTGGTGCCGATCGCTTTCATCATCGTGCTCGGGGCCAAGGCGCTCGCCGACCCGTCGCTCGCCGATCCGAAGACGATCTTCGTGACGTTTGCCGGCAAGGTATTCCCGGGCGTGGGCGGCGAAATCTTGAACTGGATCGTCGCCTTCATGCTCATCGTCGCTCTCGCGCTGTCGGCGCTGAACGCCATCATGGGTTCGGGGCGTGCCCTCTACCAAATGGCGCTCGACGGCGAATTCCCGACCTGGTTCACCAAGGTCAACGAACACGGCGTCCCGGCGCGCGCCATGGCGTTCAACGTGGTCGCCTCCCTTATCGTCGTGCTGATGGGCGGAGCAGTGGAGATCTATAGCTTCTCCAACGTCGGCTACACGGTATCGTTCCTGCCGGTGCTGATCGGCTATTTCCTGCTGCGCCAGGACAAGCCGAACCTCAGGCGGCCGTTCAAGCTGCCGGAGTTCATGAAGTACGTGGCGCTGCTGCTGGCAGTGATCTACTTCGTGTTCTGGCTGTTCGGCGGATTGTGGTACTCGCAGCTCGGCAACGTTCAGATTTACTACTGGCTCGGCTGGGCGACGCTCCTCGCCTATCTGCCTCTGTATTGGTACCGGCGCGTCGAGGACAAGCGCGCGCCTGCCGTCGGGGCCAAAGGCAGACCGGCGTGATCCTTATCACAGGATAATGATGCCTCGACGGGCGCCCAAGCGGCGCCCGTCTTGCTTTTTGGCGACGACTCTGCGTGACTTGGCCCCTCGATGCGGCTAGTCGGTTGCCCAGCGACTTTATGGAATTCCTATATCGTCATGGCGCCAGTCCCCTCGCATTTTTATGGCCGCGGCCTTCATTCTAGCGGCCTGTCTTGTCCTAGACCGCTGGCGCACACGAGATGGCTCTCAATTCAGAGGTTCGGCGCGATGCCTTTGCACCCGCACGGGCGGCACGACGCACTACTCCCTTGACGCCGCCTTCGCCCGCCAAGATCGGTCCCATGGAAGAGGTGGCGGACTTCCTCGCCAAATCCCCGCCGTTCGATGCGCTATCCAGGGACGAATTGCTGGATGTGGCAGCCGCCGTCGCCGTCAGGACCTACCCGGCCGGAACCGACATCCTGGTCGAGGATGGCCCGCCCGCGCCCGAGCTTTTCGTGATCAGGAGCGGTGCGATCGAACTGCGCCACCAGGACGAAATCGTAGATATCCTCGAGCCGGGCGAAAGTTTCGGTCACCCGTCGCTGCTGACCGGCATGGCGTCCGCCTTCACCGTGAGGGCGCACGACGACGCGAGTTGCTACACGATCAATCGCGAGCTTGCGCTCGAGGTGCTCGGACGCCCGGCCGGAGCCATTTTCGTCGCCCGTACCATGCGCGAGAGGCTTACCCGCACCGGGCATACCGTGCACGGACTGCCCGAGGTTCGTACCATCCGCATCGGCAATCTGGTGAAGGGAGCGCCGGTGTTCTGTGCGCCTGACCGCTCGATCCGCGACGCAGCGACTTTGATGAGCACCGAAGGCGTCTCCGGGGTGCTCGTTACCGCCGAAGGCGGCCTCGGCATTGTGACCGACACAGACTATCGCCGGAGAGTCGTGGCGGGCAATGTTGCACCGGACGCTCCGGTCACGACGATCATGAGCCGCCCGCTCCTGACCGTGAGCGCCGAGCGCTACGTGATGGATGCGGTGCTTGATATGCTTTACGCGGGCGTGGAGCATCTTGCCGTCACCGATCCGCGCGGTGCGGTCATCGGCCTGCTGTCGGCGGGGGACCTTCTGGGGCTCGCTTATCGCACTCCGTTTGCGCTGCGCGCCGCCATCCTCAAGGCTTCCACCGAAGCGGCCCTCGACGCGGCAGTGAAACAACTGCCGGACATGTTCGTGACGCTGGTCGGCGCGGGACTCAAGGCGCCCGACATCGGACGCGTTCTTGCCCTCAACTGCGACGCAGTGACGTCGCGCCTCATCGATTTCGCCATCTCTCGACACGGGGCGGCCCCCTGCCCATGGGCTTGGCTTGCGCTCGGAAGCGTGGCGCGGCGGGAGCTCACGCTTGCGTCGGACCAGGACAACGCGCTCGCCTACGCCGATCCCCCCAGCCCCGAGGCCGATGCGTATTTCGAACGCATCGCTCAGGACGTGAATGCCGGTCTGGTCCGTGCCGGATTCGGCGCCGATATTTCTGGCGTGGTGGCGGGCAACCGCCTGTGGCGCATGTCAGAATCGCAATGGGTGCAAACCTTCAGGGATTGCCTCACTTCGCCGGACCTCTCGCATCTGGTGCGGGCGGCGGTGTCGTTCGACTTCCGGCAGGTGTCCGGAGGTTTGGAGGTAACGCCTCCGCTCGTCGCCGTGATGCGGAACGCCCGCGCCTATCGCGGCTTCCTCACCCAACTCGCGCGCACCGCCACTGACGTCGTTCCGGCAATTCCGCACCGGTTCTTCCTGTCGCGGTGGCAGCAACAGGAAATCGACCTCAAGAAGGGCGGGAGCGTGCCGATCGCCAACTTAGCGCGCTTCCACGCGCTCGCGAACGGTATCACCATCTCCTCGACCATCGACCGGCTCAAGGCCGCAGAGGCGCTCGGCGCCATCACCAGGGAAACCGCACAGTCGCTGCTCGAGGCTTTTGAGGTGATCTATCGCGTGAGGCTCGAGCACCAGGCCGAACAAGTCCGCGCCGGCGCGAAGCCCGACAACCTGATCCGTCCCGAACAGTTGCAGCCCGCGGCGCGCGCCGAGTTGCGCGAAGCCTTCAACGCCATCGGCCGCGCCCAGCAACAGCTCTACCGGTTCGTCCCCCTCGGAATCTGACTCTCTAGGCGAGGAAGACTTCGAGGGCTCCGAGTACCCGGACGCAGCCGACCGCGCGAGCCATATGCAGGTGACCGCAGACGACTCTTGGTCGGCCGAGGATTTGCCATGCCTGCCCTACCGCCAAGGACGAGGGATCGGGCGTGAAGCCGAAGAAATGATAAACGAACGACGGCGGCGTGTGGGTTACGAGGAGATCCACGCGACCGACATCGTAAAAGCGGGCGATATCTGCCTCGGTTACTCGCTCTTCCGGCCACCAGTCCACGTCGCGTTGACGATAGGGAAGGTCGATGACCGAATCGCCGCCGCCGAGAAACGCGATGCGGCGCCCGTCCAGCTCGAGCACCGTGCCGCGCGGAACGTAGATCAGGTTCGGCGCCATCTCGGTCGGCGTGGCGATGCCGCGATAGGACGGCTCGTGATCGTGGTTTCCTGTCACGTAGTAAACTTTGCGCGCAAGACTAGGGACGCCTCTGCCGGCCGGTTTCAAATCATCGCCGTGGAGGCCGAGATCGCCGACTTGAATCGCCACGCCGACGCTGGGCGGAAGCTCCGAGACCACGCCGGCGAGCCGATCAAACGAGCGATGCACATCCCCGATGAATGCGATCAAATCATGCAATCCTCGAACCCACCCGCTCGCGCGAGACCGAGCTCACTTGCCGTCGGTCACGAGATAGACGGGGACCGGCGCAAGACGCCGCACGCGATATGGCTCTTGCGACCAAACCATCCCGGATAGAAACCAATGCATCGGCGGATCGGCGCCCATCACGATGGCATCCGCCCCGCGGCGTCGCGCTTCGGCAAGGATCCGCTTGGCCGCATTGCGCGTGCCCGACACCTCGCCGCTCGCCTCGATATGGCGGCGTTTCATCCACGTGACGATGTCTGCTACAGCGTCATAGCGCTCCTTCATCTCCCGCTTGCTCGGCAACAGACCGGGATGAGGCAGCCCGAAGCTCGTCCCCCAGATGCGGGCGATCGAGATCACGTGCACCTTGGCGTCTGCCTTCTCTGCCATGCGCTTGGCGAGCTTCATGGCCGCTTCGGAGAAAGGCCGCCCTTCGGAGGCGAGAAGAATCAATTTGCCGGAAAAGGCGTCGGGCGGCGGCGCTTCGGGCGGCGCGCGCCACGGCCAGCGCGGCATGAGAGGTGCGGCGATGGTCATAGTCTTTGTCTCGGCATCGAGCCGTCCCTGAGCATCAAGACCTCGAACAAAACGTGCAGCGGCCCGGCGGCCAATGAGCCCGATCGGAGGAGTCCGCCGCCCGCGCGATCAATGACGGCGCGCCACTTGCGCGTTCGCGTGCCTGCTTTCCTTCAAACGTCTCCTCTCGGCTTCCTTGCGCACGGCCGCCTTGAGCTGGAGCAGTTCGGCGTCGGTGAGCAGGGCAATGGCCCGCAGCAATTGTGCGAGTGTGGTCTCCCCGTGTTCGATCATTTAGCCTTCCACCTCGACATTCTTGTTGTTGGTAGCGTCGCCTAAAATGCTAAGTGGGGCACGGGGTCCAGTCAACTGTAATGAAATAAGTTTTCCTTACAGGAAAGATGCTGGAACCTACCCAAAGGTTCGCAACCCGGTCATGGCATTGAAAAAGCACCCCTCTCAGTCGCTGCGCGACGACTTTCTCGCCTGGCAGTGCCGCATCAGGCAGATTGCCATGCGGACCGATGCAGGACGCCCATCTCCGGGCATGACACCGCGCGTGTTAAGCGCTTCGGGCGAGGTGGTGACCGGCAGATTGACCGTGCTGATCCTGCCGAAGGAGCCCGACGAGTCGACCTCCTTCTTCCGCTTCCAGGTGATGCGCTCAGCCGATCCGCGCGACATCTATCAGCGCGGGCTTGCTTATCTTCAAGCGGATTATTTTCAGGAACCGCACACGTTCAGCGACCGCGTGACCGCCGTGCTCGATCGCACATCGAGACTCGCCGCAACGCTCCTCGCCGAAAAGACATGCGTGCTCGAATTCGAGCAGTTCTCGCAATTGTACCGCATCCCTTGCGTGGTGCGGCGGCTCGGCGCGGGCGAGCACGCCCGCGAGGCGAGCCTTTGGCATAACCGCATCTTCAACCCGTCGCTGTCGGACGATGCTCTCGTCCTCGAGTTCCGGCCCGATTGGGCCAAGACGGTGGCGAGCGTCTGACGAGGCTCGCGCCTAGAATTTGCGGTAGGCCTTGTTGAGGTCGTTCAATGGATGCTTGGGCGAGGTCTGGAAGCGCACGAGGAGCTCGCGCGCCAGCATGTCGCGATCCTGCTGATTGTCGGGCAGCTTCATCTCTTTCGGGATGCGCACCCAGCCGTTGATGTTGCGATCGAAGATCGCGGGCTGGCCGGCCTCGTAACCCATATGGACGTCCTCGAGCCAGTTGAGGTCGTCCCAGCCCATGAACTCCATATAGGCCTTGAGATAGGGCGTGAGCCGGTCGTAATCGGGAACGAGATTGACGTCGTAGCGATAGCCGATGTGCTGACCGATCGCCTGCTCGCGCGCGGTATCGAGGCCGGCGGCATCCTTCAGATATTTGTCGATATCGCTCTGCGGCTTCGCCTTCTTGGCGGTCTTCTCGGGCTTGACCGCCTTGCCGTTCTTGCCGCTCTTTGCGTTCTTGCTCATCGGCGAAGCTCCATTCAAATCTTGTGATAGTTCTCGACACCGACCGTGTAGTCGGTGCCGGCAAGCGGAACCTGCGCCATGGCGGAGGCTTCCATGGTGAGTGCCGCGAGGTCCTCCGGCTCGAGGCTGTGCACGCTCGTCTTGCCGCACGCGCGTGCCAGCATTTGCGCCTCGAGCGTAAGGGTGTGCAGAAAGTTGTAGACGCGCTCGGCGGCCTCATCGGGATCGAGCCGCTTCCTGAGCTCGGGGTCCTGCGTGGCGACGCCGACGGGGCAGCGGCCGGTATGGCAATGGTAGCAATAGCCGGCGGGAACGCCGATCTCGTTCTCGAAGTCGGCTTCGGGAATGTCCTTGTTGCAGTTGAGGGCCATCAGCACGGAATGGCCGATGGCCACCGCATCGGCGCCGAGCGCGAGGGCCTTGGCGACGTCGCCGCCGTTCCTGATGCCGCCAGCATAAACCAGAGAGATTTCACCGCGCTTGCCGAGCTCGTCGATGGCGCGGCGCGCCTGGCGAATGGCAGCGATGCCGGGAACGCCGGTGTCTTCCGTGGCGATATGCGGGCCTGCGCCCGTGCCGCCCTCCATCGAATCGATATAGATCGAGTCCGGCCCGCATTTCACCGCCATGCGCACATCATCATAGACGCGCGCGGCGCCGAGCTTGAGTTGGATGGGAATCTCCCAGTTGGTGGCCTCCCTGATCTCCTCGATCTTGAGAGCGAGGTCGTCAGGACCGAGCCAGTCGGGATGGCGCGCGGGTGAGCGCTGGTCGATGCCGGCGGGAAGCGAGCGCATCTCCGCCACCTGGTCGGTGACCTTCTGGCCCATCAGATGGCCGCCGAGGCCGACCTTGCAGCCCTGGCCGATGAAAAACTCGCAGGCGTCGGCGAGACGCAAATGATGCGGGTTGAAACCGTAACGCGACTGGATGCACTGATAGAACCATTTGACCGAGTAACGGCGTTCGTCGGGGATCATGCCGCCCTCGCCCGAGCATGTGGCCGATCCCGCCATGGTGGCGCCGCGCGCGAGCGCGATCTTCGCCTCATAGGAGAGAGCGCCGAAGCTCATGCCGGTGACATAGACGGGGATGTCGAGCACCATCGGCCGCTTGGCGCGGGGACCGATCACCGTCTTGGTGTCGCATTTCTCGCGATAGCCTTCGATGACGAAGCGCGTCAGCGTGCCGGGCAGGAAGGTGAGATCGTCCCAGTGCGGTATCTTCTTGAAGAGGGAGAAGCCGCGCATGCGGTAGCGGCCGAGTTCCGACTTCACATGGATGTCGTTGATTACCTCAGGGGTGAAGATCTGACTCCGCCCGAGGATGAACTTCTGCGACTCGGCCGGCGTCTTCGCCGCGCCGTTTCCCCCGTTTCTGTTTTTCTTCGCCATCGTGCCCGGTCCTTGCCTCGTCACAGCACCAGTTTCTTTTCGGTCGGCTCGAGATTGTCGTAGTTCCACAATTGCTTGCCGGCGACGATCTTGCGGAAGGCGCCGATGCCGCCCTTGGGGCCCACGTCGTACATGCGGAGCTTGCGCTCGAGCCATTTGCGGTCGAGGTCGTTCATCTCGCTCCACACGGCGTCGACGCCGAGGCTCTGCGGCTCGCCGCCGATATAAATGATCCCGTCGTACATCGAGTCGCCGAGATTCTTGCCGGCGTTGCCGCAGATCACCATGCGACCGCGCTGCATCATGAAGCCGGTGAAGGCGCCGGTATCGCCGCCGACGATGATGGTCCCGCCCTTCATGTCGATGCCGGTGCGCGAACCGACATTGCCCTTGCAGACAAGATCGCCGCCTCTGATCGCGGCGCCGAACTGGGAGCCGGCGTTCTTCTCGATCAGCACCGTGCCGCTCATCATGTTCTCGGCGCAGGACCAGCCGACGCGGCCGGAGATGCGCACGTTGGGCCCGTCGATCAGGCCAAGGCCGAAATAGCCGAGCGATCCCTCGATGATGAGGTTGAGCCGGTTCAGGATGCCGACCCCGATCGAGTGCTTGGCGCCGGGATTCTTGATGACGATGGTGCCGTAGCCGTCCTTCATCAGGCTTCTGATGCGCAGATTGACGGCGCTTGAAGAAAGATCGGAGGCGTCGATCTCGGCCCGCTTGTTGAAATCGACATCGAACGCCCCCGGAAGGGAGAAGCCGTGCTCCTCGTGAAGATCAATATCGAAGAATTTCTCGAGCGAGCGGCCGGAGAGCTTCTCCGTGTGCATGCCCATCTCATGGGACAGGCGCTCCTGCTCGGAAGGTGCCGATCGCGTCAGCGCTGCCATACGCGCACCTCCTCGTCGTAGGGGTCCGACGTGTCGATCTCGCGGGGAAGAAGGGCGCGGATGGCGACCTCTTCGGAGGCGAGCGCGACGAGATTGTCGCTTTCGTAGAGGACCATGGGCTTTGCCGCCATGGTGTCCTTGGCCATACCGAGCTCCTTGTCGGTGGCGACGAGGTAGGTGAACACGCCGTCGATTTCCTTGATCGAGGATTTGAGCGAGTCTTCCAGCGTCGCGCCCTGCTCGAGATTGTTCGCAGTGTAGACGGCGAGCAGCTCGGAATCGCAGTTCGACATGAAGCGGTGGCCGAGACGCTCAAGCTCGCGGCGCATGATCCAGTAATTGGTGATCTGTCCGTTATGGACGACCGCGATGTCGTTATAGGGATAGGCCCAATAAGGGTGCGCCGAGCGGATATCGACATCGGACTCGGTCGCCATGCGGGTGTGGCCGATGCCGTGGGTGCCCTTGAAGTTTCCAAGCCCATACTGATCGGAGACCCGGGTCGCATCGCCGAGGTCCTTGATCAGCTCGAGAGCGCTGCCGAAGGAGAGAACCTCGGCGCCTTCGATCTGCTCGATCTCGGTGGTGAGCTGGCGCGTGTCCCCGGAATAGCGCAAGCGGTAGCGGAAGGCATATGGCGTGGGCTCGGACGTCTCGATGACCTCGGCGCCAAGCTCGGCGAGCCGATTGTCGACCTCGGCCTGGCGCTCCCTGATCTTCTGCCGGATCCGGTGATCGGTGGCGAAATCCTCGGCCTCGGCGAGCTTGAGCCGCATGACATATTCGTCAGGCGCCGAGACGCCGTAGAGGGCAAAGCCGGTCGAGTCGGGACCGCGATGCTTGAGGCTTCTCAGCATCGCCGTCATCTCCTTGCCGACGCCGGTCGCGCCGTCGCGGTGGATGAGTCCAGCAATTCCGCACATTCAGTCATGTCCTCCCTAAAAATTCTTGGCGCTGCCGCTTGCCACATCGGGCGCGGCTTTCCGGCAAACCGGCTACGGCAGGCAGTCGAGATACATCTTCAAATCCCACTCGGTCGAGGTGTGAAGGAAACGCTCCCACTCATCCCGCTTATATTCGTCGTAGAGGCGGTACATCTCGCCGGGCAGAGCCGAGCGGATCACCTCGTCCTTCTTGAGCGCATCGAGCGCATCGCCGAGCGTCATCGGCAGCTTCCTCACCTGCTTGCCCGCCTCCATGGCCTGATAGATGTTGCGCTCCTCGGGCGGACCGGGGTCGAGATTGCGCTTGAGCCCGTCGTCCATCGCCTTGAGCAGCGCCGCCGCCATCAGATGCGGGTTCACCATGGCGTCCACGGCGCGATACTCGAAGCGTCCCGGGGCCGAAACGCGGAGGCCGGTGGTGCGGTTCTGGAAGCCCCAATCGGCGAACACCGGCGCCCAGAAGCCCGTGTCCCACAGGCGGCGGTAGGAGTTCACCGTCGAGCAGCCGATGGCGGTCAGCCCGCCGAGATGGGCGACGATGCCGCCGATGGCCTTCAACCCGATCTTGCCGGGAAGCTGGATATCGTCGGTATCCGGCATGAAGGTGTTTTCGCCGCCCTTGCGGTACATGTAGTTCTGCACCATGCCGGGCAGCTTGCCGTCGTCGTTGCCGAGCGTCTTCACCTCTTCCTCGCCGCCGCGCCACAGCGAGATGTTGTGGTGACAGCCGTTGGCGGACACGCCCATGAAGGGCTTGCACATAAAGCAGGCGATGATGTCGAACTCGCGCGCGACCTGAGCGCAGATCTGGCGGTAGGTGGCGAGCCGGTCGGCGGTGCGCGTACAGTCGTCGAAGGTGAAGTTGAGCTCGAGCTGGCCGGGCGAATCCTCGTGGTCGCCCTGGATCATGTCGAGACCCATCTTGCGGCAATAATCAATGACGCGGAGATAGACCGGACGCAGGCTCTCGAACTGATCGATGTGATAGCAATAAGGGTTGGAGTAGCCGCCGGCCGGCTTGCCGTCAGCGCCCTTCTTGAGCCACATCATCTCGGGCTCGGTGCCGTGCCTCAGCTCGAGCCCGTGGTCTTTCTTGAACTGCTCATGGATGCGGCGGAGATTGCCGCGGGCGTCAGCGGTGAGGAAGGCGCCCGGCTCCTCGCGCTCCTCGCGGTTGCGGAACAGGGTGCACCACAGCCGCGC
>NZ_DASRGO010000210.1:0-4359 GCF_035650995.1 Methyloceanibacter sp.
GTGGACCTGTTGTCGCGCCAGCGGCACAGCAGGGTAGCCAAGTGCGGACGGGATAACCGCTGAAAGCATCTAAGCGGGAAACCCACCTCGAAACGAGTTCTCCCTTGAGAGCCGTGGAAGACCACCACGTTGATAGGCTGGGTGTGGAAGCGCAGCAATGCGTGAAGCTAACCAGTACTAATCGCTCGATCGGCTTGATTGCTCTCATTGTCAGTGCCTCTCCTTTTCGCCCTGCCGCGCTCTGCGCTGCTTGAGGCGAAGGACGAGCACGAGAAGACCAGATTAGACACCGTCCTTCGCTGGCCTGGTGATACTGGCGGAGCGTGAACACCCGATCCCATCCCGAACTCGGCCGTGAAAAGCTCCAGCGCCGATGGTACTGCGTCCTAAGACGCGGGAGAGTAGGTCGTCGCCAGGCTTGCCAAGGACGGGTGTCTTTCAACTTGCGCTACCGGCCTTGTGCCGAGTGGAGCGCGAGCGGCGAAGGGCTGCCAGAGCCCTCATCGAGAACGCGAGCAACCGCGCTCCCCTCTTCTACGAGTTGGATTGAGCGCCGATTGAGCGCTACCACGAACGCGAGAAGCCGCCTGGGAGAAATCCCCGGCGGCTTTTTTGCGTTTAAGTTCGGTCTAGCGGCCTGAGGCGTCGTCTTCGCAGGCGAGCGAGGTAGCGCCGAGCCCCGCCTTGGCGGCATCGCACGTCCCGTGGGCGGGGGAGGCGGCGGCGCTGAAGCCGCCGAAGAAGCGCTCGATGATGCTTCCCTCGGGTGCCGCGGCGAGAGCAGTTTCGCTTGCGCCTTCGCTGGCGGTTGCGGTGAAGCTGGTGGTGGCACGAACCGGCGTCGGGCTGATGGCGGCATAGCTCCGGCCCGTCTTGCGGTAGAAGGCGTTGCCGCCGGCGACCGCCATGTATTCGACGCGATAGGGGATCTTGAGGCCGGCGACGTGGAAGAACATGGCGTCACCGATCGGCTTGTAGCGTTCGCCGGCAAGGATGGCGTCGGCGGCGCGCTCGACGGCCGGCAGCTCCCTCGGGTTGAGCGGCGCGGTCATTACTCCTCTCGCAAATTGACCCGGCTGACCCACCACGCCGCAAATCGTGTTGGGATAGCGCGGCGAAGCCACGCGGTTCATGACCACGGTGCCGACCGCCATGAGCCCGTCGCGGCTCGAGCGGTTCGACTCGAAATACATGGCGCGGATGAGACAGGTTCGCTCGTCGGATCTGGCCGCGGTCTGCGCGATGCCGCCTTGTCCGCTCTGAGGGGCTTGTCCGGTGCAGCCGTGAAGCCACGGCGTCGCGGCCACAACACAGCCCGTCAGGAGACCTCCCAGCCTTGTTCGCCTCATGCGCCCCTCGGCGAATACTCAAAAACGCGCGAACCAAGCCTCGGTGAGTGAATTTGCTCGCGCGGCCCGAATTCCGTCTAGGCTAGGACAATGGCAAAACTTAGCGCCGGAATTCTCATGTATCGCGGCAAGGGGCCTCTGCTCGAGGTCCTGCTCGTGCACCCGGGAGGTCCGTTCTGGGCCAAGAAAGACAAGGGCGCCTGGTCGATCCCGAAGGGGGAATACGAACAAGGCGAGAACCCGCTCGCGGTCGCCAGACGCGAGTTCGAGGAGGAACTCGGCGCGGCGCCGCCGTCAGGAGACTACCGCATGCTCGGCGAGATCAGGCAGCCGAGCCGGAAGCTCATCACGGCCTTCGCCGTTCAAGGCGATTTCGACCCAGCGAGACTGAAATCCAATCGATTCGAGATGGAATGGCCGCCGAAGAGCGGGAAGATCCAGTCCTTCCCCGAGGTCGATCGCGCCGCGTGGTTCGGCGTCGACGAGGCGCGGCAGAGAATGCTTCCCGGCCAGGCTCCGTTCGTCGACCGGCTGCTCGCGATCCTCGAAGGATAGCACGCCCAAGTTGCGGCAAGTGGGAGACTTTGCATTTCTCCCGTGCTGAGGCACGATGGTCCCAAGGGACACTCGTCGCGCCCAATCTGCCTCCATCATTGTGACATGAAGGCGAGGTCTGATTACCTGACATGCCAGCGCGGCGAATCGAAAGAGCAGGGGACAGAGTGGCCGAGACCGTCGCCGCATGACGTTGAGGATGAGCAAACCACGACGGCCGACAGTGCCCTCGCGTCTCTTGACGGTTGGCCTTCTCACCGGCGTCGTCTTTGCCATTGCAACTTTTGGCGCGAGCCGCGCCGATCCGCTGAACCCGTTCCGCACCTTCACCGATAGCGGCGTCGTCAGTCCCGAAGAGAGGGCGCGGCGCGAGGAGGTGCGGACCGAGCTTTATCAGCGCTACAGCGCCGACTATCAGGTCAATATCCCGTTCGTCAGCGAGGCGAGCGTCGCCGCGCTACAGGCAGCGATCCAGCGCTACCAAGGCATCGTGCAGTCGGGCGGCTGGCCGGTCGTGACCGAGAAGGTGACGCTCAGGCCCGGCGACACGGATCAGGCCGTCGCCAATATCAGACGGAGGCTGATCATCGAAGGCGACCTACCGGCGGCCACCAGCGTGAGCCCGGTGTTCGACGACGAGTTTCTCGCGGGACTCGCGCGCTTCCAAGTGAGGAACGGGTTGCGCGTTTCGGGCTTCGTCGATTCACGCACGCTCGCGGTCCTCGGCATCAGCGCCGCCGAGCGGCTGCGGCAATTGGAGAGCAATCTCGCCCGCATCCAAGGCCTTATGAGCATCAACAAGGCGCCGCGCTACGTGCTCGTAAACGTCCCGGCCTTTGTCGCGCAGGCCGTCCAAAACGGCACGCTCGCGTTGCAGAGCAATGTCATCGCCGGCAAGCCCGCGCGCGCTACTCCGCAAGTCTCGGCCAAAATCGTCGAGGTCAATTTCTTCCCCACCTGGAGCGTGCCGGACATCGTCGCGCAGCAGGATCTCATTCCCAAGATCAGGAAGGATCCGAGCTATTTCAGCGAAGAGCACTTCATGGTAATGGCCGACTGGAAGTCTCCGCCGCTCGATCCGGCCACGATCGATTGGAACTCTCCGGAGGTGGCGAGCTACAAGTTCCGCCAGGAGCCGGGGACGTTCAATGCGCTCGGCGTCGTGCGCATCAACATGCCGAACAAATACAGCGTCTATATGCACGACACGCCACTCAAGCAGTTGTTCAGCCAGAGCGCGCGTGCTTTCTCCTCGGGCTGCGTGCGCGTCGAGAAGGTGCTCGATCTCGTCGCCTGGCTGCTCAGCGAGCAGAAGGGGTGGACGCTCGAGAAGGTGCAGGCGGAAGTCGACAGCGGCCAGAAGCTCGACGTGAAGCTCAAGAACCCGGTGCCGGTGCACTTCGTCTACATTACCGCGTTCGCCACCGGCGACGGCATCGCTCAGTTCAGGCCGGACATCTACGGCCGCGACTCGGGCTTCGGCGGCCCCGACGATCAGGCCGACGCGGTCGTTGCCCAGCAAAGCCGGGCGGTTACACCCTAAGACGGATAGTCCGGGTCTTTCAGATGGTTAGCCGCCGAGGCCAGAGGCCGCGCGGGGCTGTGCCTTTTGCCGCCAAGGTTCCAAGCGACGGACCGCCGCAGCGACACCGCGGCGCAAGACTTTGCAAAATCTCCCGACTTACACAGGGGTTAACGCAATCGTTCCCGAAGGGCGGCGAGCAAACCTCGATCAGGAGCCCGTCACGGAGATCTGGATGTTTGGGCTCAGCAAGCTTCGCCTCGTAGAAATCGGCATCGCCCTTCTGCTCACTATTGCAGCGCTCATCTTTGTCGGCCTGACGGTGTGGGCGGCCGAGACCGGACGCATCAGCGTGGCCGACGCCTGGGCGGATCCGGCAGGCGCCGCAGGCGGGAGCATGGCGGCATACATGACCATCGCCAACCGGAGTCACAAAGCCGATGTGCTGAAGCGCGTACGCACTGCGACGGCCAGGGCCGTGGAGATCAATCAGCCGGCGATGACCGGAGATGGGATCATGCAAATACGCAAGGTCGAGGGTGGATTGCCGATCGATGCGGGAGCCTCCATCGTGCTCTCGCCCGGCGGGACGCATCTGAGGCTGGTCGGACTGAGAGATGCCCCAAATGCCGGAGAGGATATCCTTCTCACGCTCGAATTCGACCGCGCAGGTCCCGTCGATGTGCTCGTGCCGGTAAGCAGCGTGGGTTCGGATGCGGCGCGCGTGACCGCGGAACTTCCCGGGACGCGCAACTAGCAGCGTGGATAAAGGGCGGCAAGATCGCGCCCGCGAAGATAGATCAGGTCCTGCTTGAGGCCGCCGTGGCGCCTGATCCAGGCCTGCACGGCCGGCGGATAGGAGGCGACGACGGCCTTGGTCGCCTCGCGCGAGCGGAATTTGTGACCCGTCTCGTCGACAAGCGCCGGAGCGTG